>JALZOI010000617.1 GCA_030857245.1 Myxococcota bacterium | reverse complement strand
CAGCCGTCTCGATCGCGGCGTCGGTCGTGCCCGCCGGGTCCGCCGCGCCAGCGCCGCCGGTGTGACGCACGCGCGCGGCCGAGACCAGCTCGCGACAGAGCGGGCACGTCTCGAGGTGCGCGAGCGCGCCGCGGGCCCGCGCGTCGCCGGCGGCGAGCGCCGCGATGACCTCGTCGTCGAGGCATGGATCGTCGGTAGCCATGGCCGGGCTGGCGTAATACAGCTACCCACATGTCCGTTCCAGCAGAAACCGCGCGGCGCCAGGTGCTCGCGGAGGGACGTGCCACCTATCCGGAGCTTGCAGCCAGCGACCCGGCGATCGAGGCCGCGCTCGGCGGCCTCGCGACCGACGTCCCGTGCGCGGCGGATCTCTATCTCGCCACCGCCGCGGGGCTCGGCGCCGAGCCCGCGCTGCGGCAGCTCGAGCGCTTGCTCGCCACCGTCAAGCCCGCGCTGCGCGGCATCGTGCTCGATCACGAAGCCGACGAGGTCATCCAGGAGCTCCGGGTCAAGCTGCTCGTCGGCGGCGCCGGCAAGCCACCGACGATCACGACCTACGCCGGCAAGGGCGCGCTCCGCGCGTGGATGCGCGTCGCCGTGCTGCGCGCCGGCCTCGACCGGCGCCGCCGTGCCGCTGCCGACGTTCGCCTCGACGAGACCGCGTGGCTCGCGCTGGCGACGAGCAGCGACGATCCCACGCTCGCCGCGATGCGGGGCTCGCTCGGGCCCGTCGTGCGAGCCGCGATCGAGGCCGCGATGCAGCGGCTCGACGCCCGCGATCGCCTGATCCTGCGCCAGCACCTCGTCGACGGCTTGCCCGCACCGGATCTCGCGGCGCTGCACGGCGTGCATCGCGTGACGGCGTTCCGCTGGCTCGTCACGATCCGCCAGCGCTTGCTCGCCGATGTCCGCGCGGCCCTCGCGCGCGAGCTCGCTCTCGGTGGTGACTCGATCGATAGCCTCATGCGCGAGCTCCGCTCGAACGTCGCGCCCACGGTAGAGCGCATGTTGCTCGCGTCGGAGGCGGCCGAGCCGCCGCCCCGCGACCCGTAACCACCGTGAATGGCGGGTGTTCTGACGGGACACCGAAAGTGATGCAACGAGCTCGAGGGGGCTGCGTCCAGGGGGCGAATCACCGAGGTCCCCATGAACCGCCACCTGATCATCGTCTGTGTCCTCGTCGCCGCCTGCGGGAAGTCGACCGCCGAGCCGACGCCCGGCACCCCCGCCGTTGCCAAGGCGACCGAGGCGTCGCCCGCACCGGCACGCTCGCCAGCCGCGTCGCCGCCCGTGAAGGCCACGGCCACGACGCCCCCCGCGACACCCGCCGCGCCCGCGAAGCCCGGCGTCAGCAACGATGAGTGGGCCCCGTCGACGGGCAAGGAGATGCCGGGCGCGCCCAAGCCCACGCTCGATCGCGCCGTGCTCGGCAAGCAGCTCGCGACCGGCATGGAGCTCGGGCGCACCGCGAAGGACAAGGCGACCTGCAACCGTGCCGTGTCGCTGATGTACCCCGCGGCGCTCGGGCTGAACCTGCCGCTCAATGCCAAGACCAAGCCGGTCTTCGAGGTGCTCGTGCGCTGCGCGCGCAAGGCGAAGCGCTACAAGGTGCTCGAGATCGTCGCGAAGGCGACCCGCAAGCTCGACGTCGGTCGCGCCAGCGATCTCGCGACCGCACTGATCGGGCAGGACCGTCGCGCGGACGCGACGACCGAGCTGGCGACGCAGCTCGCGAAGGCGCCCGACGATGCGCACCTCCTCGCCGCGCAGGCCAAGCTCGCGTGCCTGAACCGCGACTTCAAGACGTGCCGGCAAGCGGCCGAGAGCGCGCTCGCGAGCAAGCGCCCCGACGCGGAGGTCGAGAGTGCCCGCGCCATGTCGAATGTCGCGCGCTGGTACGCGACGACGATGCTGGGTGACTACCGTGCCGCCCGTGCCTCGATCGCGGCGCTGCCCGACGAGGCGGGCCTCCACGCCACGCTGACGAAGCTGCTCGTGCCCGCCGAGCGCACCAAGATCGCCATCCGCGTCGACGTGCTCGATCAGTTCCCCCTCGGCGTCTATCACCTCGCCGGCGGCATCAACGCCGCGCCCGTCGAGCTCACGTTCGGCAACGCCGCGAAGCAGGATCGCTCGCTGCGTGTCGAGGTCGAGGTCCCGGGCGTCACGGCGCGAGCCGTCAAGTCGATCGTCGTGCTCGGCCGCTCGGTCGAGCACCTCACGCTGACCCCGACGCTGCTGCCGAGCTTCGCGGCGGCCGACGTCCGCGCTCCGCGCAAGGTCCAAGCCGACGTCAAGGTGACCGAGGGGACCACGGTGATCTACGAGAGCTCGGTGCCCGTCGAGTTGCTGCCTCGCGACTACCTGCCGACCTGGCAGAAGACGAGCGAGGACACCAAGCGCCCCACCCTGCACAACCTCGGTGCGTGGGTCACGCCGAACGATCCGTCGATCGAGACGTTCCTCACCGCCGCGAAGCAGCGCCTGCGCGGCCGCGAGGCCTTCTCGGGCCCGCAGTCCGCGACCATCCCGCAGGTCCAGGCGCTCTATGACGAGCTCAAGGCGCGCGGCGTCTCGTACGTCATGGATCCGTCGGTCAACTCCGATCAGTTCCTCGGCCAGCGCACGCGGCTGCCCGCCGAGGTGCTCGCGTCGACGAACGCGCAGTGTCTCGAGGGCACGCTGCTGTTCGCGTCGCTGCTCGAGGCGCTCGCGCTCAGCCCCGTCATCGTCACCGTGCCGGGTCACGCGTTCGTGGGCTGGCGGCCGAGCTCGTTCGACGGCAAGACGCCGCCGATGCTGTTCGTGGAGACGACGATGGTCGGCTTCGCGCCGTTCGACAAGGCGGTCTCGCTGGCGATGAAGCGCGTGGCCTCGGAGACCAAGCTGGGCTCGTTCAAGACGGGCGCGTCGCAGCTCATCCACGTCAGCGCCCTGCGCGCGCGCGGCATCACCCCGCAGCCGGTGCGGTAGCGGTGGGCTGGGACGATCCGTACTTCCAGGCGGTCGCTCGCCGCAGCCGCGCGCTCGTAGCGGGGTGCGGCATCATCTTCGGCTTCATCGGCCTGCTGCTGCTCGCGATGGCGCTCGCGTCCGCGCGCCCGCCGCCATTCCACACGCGCGCGGCGTTCGGCGTCGTGGGGGTGGCCCTCCAGCTCTACGGCGGCGATCTGCTCTGGCGCGCGGTGCGCCCGCGACCGGCCGGCACCACGCTGTGGGGCTACGCGGGCGGCGGGCGGTTGCTCGGTGCGGCGGCCCTGTGCTCGATGCTGGTCGGGGTTGGCACCTACGGGGTCGTCCGTGATCGCGCCGTGAGCGGCGGCGTCATCGCCGGAGTCGGCCTGCTCGGGATCATCGGCCTGGTCGCGGCGTTGCTGCGCCGCGGCCGCGCGACGCCCAGCATCGCGCCCCGAGCGCGAGCGCGCTCGTCACAGGATCGCGAGGAACGCGATCAGCGCGGCGCGCTCGTCGGCGAGCAGGTCCATGCCGAACGCGTGCCCGGGGATCGCACCGGGCCCGAGCAGGCCACCGCGATAGTCGGGAGCCAGCCGCGCTGGTGACAGCAGCTCGTCGAGCGACGCGACCGCACCGTGGTGGAGGTACGGCGCGCCGTGCGCGACGTCGAGCAGCGGCGCCACGCGATACTTCCCCGTCCCGCGGGCCTGGCCGGTCGCGAGCGACGGATCCGTGCCGACGGTGGCATGCGCGACGGCGCGGCCACCGTGAGCGGCGTTGTCGTGGCAGCGCCGGCAGCGCGCGGCGAACAGCCCGGCACCGCGCGCGAGCTGGCCGACGCTCGCCGTGGTGTGGCGGGGCGGCGCCTCGAGCGAGTAGAGGAACATCGCGAGCGCCCACGCGAGCTCGCGCGGCGGCCGCACGCGCTGGTGGTTCGAGTGCGTGAGCTGCGTGTCCTGGCGGATCGCGAGCGCGAGCGGGCTGGCGTGACGGATCGTGCCGGCCTGGGTCAACACGGTCTGGTCGCGGAGCCCGAACAGATCCGGGATGGCGACGGGATCCTCGTCGTTGTCCTCGGTGACGTCGGCGCGACCGGGGCCCCACGTCCCCATCCGCCGCGCGAGCTCGGGATCGACGCGCTCGCGGGTGTCGGCGAAGTACGCGAGCCGCAACCGGCCGTAGTCGAAGGTCCGGCGCGCGGCTCCGACGACGAGCGCGCCATCGCGCACCGCCGTGTGGCAGATCGCGCAGGTGATCCCGACGCGCGTCTTGCCGTCGACGTTCCCGAACACGACGAGCCCCGGCACGCTGCCATCCGGCGTGCGCTCGACGCCGACCGCGGCGGCGACCTCGGGACGCGCGAGCCCCCACTCCATGAAGACCTCGGAGCGCATCGGGTACTCGAAGAACACGCGGCGCCCGAGCGCAACCCAGCCGGCGAGCGTCGTCGGCGTCGTGCCGTCCCACAGCGGAGTGCGTTCCGCGGGGAGCGCCGGCATCGCGCCGCGCTCGAGCACGGCGGCGAGCTCTCCGGTGACGGGCAGCGACCGCGGGTTCCACACCGGCAGCGCATCCCAGCCCCGCTCGCCGAGGGCGTACGACTCGAGGCGCTGCTCGGAGTACGTGTTCGTCGGGTTGACGAGCGATGTCTCGAGCGCCGCGCGCCGGGCGGCACCGTCGGTGACGAACCGGGCGGCCTCTCGATTGACCCAGGCGTCGGACCACGCGGGCGGGTCGGGCGGGAC
>JALZOI010000092.1 GCA_030857245.1 Myxococcota bacterium | reverse complement strand
GCCAGGGCCACGGCTTCGGGCCGGCGTTCACGATCGGCGTGCTGCCGGCCGGCGCCGCGCCGACCGCGCTCTGGCTCGGCGACCTCGACGGCGACACCCGCGCCGACGCCTGCGTCGACGATGGCGCCGTGATCCGCTGCGTGCGCTCGCGCGGACGCACGCGGTAGCGGTCTTCAGGTCCAGCCCATCAGCGGACACATCACGCGGAGCGTGCCGACGATCAGCAGGAAGCCGATCACGTCGAACACGATCCCGGTCTTCACCATCTGGGTCACCGTCACGCGGCCGGTCGCATACGCCAGCGCGTTCGGCGCGGTCGAGATCGGCATCATGAAGCCGAACGACGCCCCCATCGTCGCGCCGAGCACCGCCGGGATCGGCGCGGCGCCGGCGGCGACGGCGAGCGCCCCCGCGAGCGGCGCCATCATCGATGCCGTCGCCGTGTTGCTGGTCGCCTCCGACAGCAGGATCGCCGTGCCGGTCACGAGCGCGGTGATCGTCCACGTCGTCGACGCGCCGGTCGCCGCGACGAGCTCGTTCCCCCACTGCTCCGCGAGCCCGGTCGACTTGCCGAGCGTGCCGAGCAGGATGCCGCCGCCGAACAGCAGGATCACGCCCCACTCGATGCGCGTCGCCTCCGCCCAGGTCAGCGCCGGTCGCGCGGGCTTGCCCGGCGCGCTGCCGGGCAGCACGAACAGCAGGCAGCCCGCGGTCAGCGCGACGACCTCCTCGGTGAGGTGGCGATCGAGCCACACCGCCACCGGTTCCGGCGCGACGACCTGCGCGATCGTCGGGGCGAGCCAGCCGGTGATCGCCACGGCGATCGCGATCACCACGGCGTGCTCGCCCGGCGCCCACGCGCGCACGGCGGCGACCTCGCGCTCGGGGAGCGGCTGGCCCGGATGGACGCGATAGACGAACGCGATCACGGCGAGCAGACCGACCATCATCACGAGCCCCATCGGCACGCCGATCGCCATCCACTCCACGAACCCGAGCGGCAGCCCGCGCTGCGCGAGCTCCTGGATCCCGAACCCGTTCGGCGGCGTCCCCACCGGCGTGCCGAGCCCGCCCACCGAGGCGCCCCACGCGACCGCAAGCACGAGCGCGCTGGCGAACCGGTCGCCCGGCTGCGGCGGTGCCATCGCGAGCGCGATCGGCAGCAGGATCGCCGTCGATGCCGCATTCGACATCACCATCGACAGGAAGAACGAGGTGATCGCGATCGCGATCAGGAACGACAGCCGGCCCCGCGCGCGCCGCGCCACGAGCTCGCCGATCCGGTTCCCGAGCCCGTGCACGCGCATCGCCTCGGCGATGAAGAACGAGCCGACGAACAGGAACAGCAGCGGCGTCCCGAACGCACCGAACGCGACCTGCGGCGTCGCGAGCCCGGTGACCACCGCGCCGACCGCGGCCACGAGCGCGACGACGGCGGGCGGCAGCGCCTCGGTCAGCCACCACACCACGCACAGCACCATCAGCCCGATCAGCGCGGGCGACGCACTGTCGAGGGGCGCGAACCCGAGCCCGAGCGCGAGCACGGGGCCGAGCACGAGGCCGAGGCGGCGCTTGCGGCGCTCGAACCGCGCGCCCGGCGTGGCGTCGCCGAGGTGGTGGGTCTCCTCGTCGATATCCTCGGTCATCGCGCTCCGGTCATGCCAGGCAGTCCACGTCCGTGCGGCGCCCGCTCATGCCCGCGCGAGCCGCTGGAAGCAGTCGAGCACCCTGCCGGCGACGTTCGTGCCGTCGAGCCGCGAGGCGTGACGGACGCCGGTCGGCGACGTGATGTTGAGCTCGGTCAGCATGCCGCCGATGACGTCGAGCCCGACCAGGATCTGGCCGTGCTGGCGCAGCCACGGCGCGACGGCGGCGATGATCTCGCGATCCCGCGCATCGATCGTGGTCTTCACCGCGCGGCCACCGACGTGCAGGTTGCCGCGCGCCTCGGCGTTGCCGGGCACCCGCAGCACCGCACCGACGGGCTCGCCGTCGGCGAGGATGATCCGCTTGTCGCCGTCGGCCGCCGCGGGGAGGAAGCGCTGCGCCAGCGTCCATCGCGTGCCCGCGCCGGTCGAGGTCTCGATGATCGACGACGCATTCGGATCGCCGTCGCGGACGACGAAGATCCCGAGGCCGCCATAGCCATCGACGGGCTTGACGACGATCGCGCCGCCCTGCGCCGCGCGGAACTCGCGCAGCCGCTCCGCCGAGCGCGTCACGATCGTCGGCGGCGTGAGCTGCGGAAAGGCGAGCACGGCGAGGTGCTCGTTGAGCTCGCGCAGCCCGCGCGGATCGTTGACGAGCAGCGTCTTGCCGCGCGCGTGGTCGAGGATCCACGTCGCGTGCAGGTAGTTGACGTCGACCGGCGGATCCTTGCGCATCAGCACGGCGTCGAAGTCGGCCAGCCGCAGCGGCTCGCGCTCACCGATCGAGAACGCCTCGGCGGGCGTCGCGGCCTCGCGCACCGTGGTCGGCACGGCATCGACGACGGCGTCGTTGTCGACGAGGCCAAGGTGCTCGAGCTGACACGTCCACATCGGCCAGCTCCGCGCGGCGGCCTCGAGCATCAGCGCGTAGGACGTATCGCCGGCGAGCCCCAGCCGCTCGAGAGGATCGACGATGAGTAAGAGCTTCACGCGTGCACTCTAGTCCATCTCCAGCGTCGCGGGGCAATCTGCCCCGCCGTGCGAGACGCGATCACGTCGACCTGCGATCCATGTTACGCGAGCGATCGTCATGTCCTCGACGGCCTCGCTGTCAGCACGCGCGACTGCGTGCGCGCGCTGGTTCGTCGCGTGGCCACCGCTCGCCTACGCGTTCGTCGCGTGGATCGCCTTCGTGCTCGGGGCGTACCCGGGTTACCTGAGCTTCGACTCGACGCTACAGCTCATGCACGTCCGCGCGGGCTCGCTGAGCGATGCCCACGCACCGGTGATGTCCGCGCTGTGGTCGGCATGCGAGTACGTGATGGCCGGGCCGTTCCCGATGCTGCTGCTCCAGAGCGGCCTCTTGCTGTTCGGCCTCGCCGCCGTGCTGCGCACCGTGGTGTCGCGCCGCGCCGCGGCGGTGACCGCCGGCGCGATCTTGCTGTTCCCGCCGGTCTTCGCGCCGATGGCGGTGATCTGGCCCGACTCGCTGATGGCAGGTGCGCTGGTCGCGGCCACCGGCGCCGCCCTCGAGCCGGGTCGGCGGTGGCGCGCGATCGCCGCGGGCCTGCTCGTGCTCGCGTGCTCGTGCCGGCCCGCGATCGCGATCGCGATCGTTCCGCTCGTGCTGCTCGTGCTGCCCGCTTCGGGGCGATGGCGACGAGCCGCGCTCGCCATCGCGCTGACGTTCGGGATCGCCGGGTCCGCGCGGCTCGCCGATCACCTGCTGGTCGACGAGCGCGCGTATGGCTGGCACGAGGGCCTGCTCGGGATGGATCTCGTCGGCACGCTGCGGCGCGCGCGCGTCGCCGAGCCAGCGGCGCTCGACGGTGCGCTCGCCGGGGTCGCCACCCTCCAGCGCGCGGCAGGCCACGACCGCATCGTCGAGGGTGGTCGCGATGCCCTCGACGGCTGGCCGCTGTTTCACGGCCCGGCTCCCGTGTTCACGCCGATCACCAGCGACGATGCCGCCGCCGCGCTCGCGGTGGCGTGGGGGCGCGCGATCGTCGCGCATCCCGACGCGTACCTGAGGCACCGCTGGCTGATGACGCGCCAGCTGCTCGGGCTGTCGGGTCGCTGGGCGCCAGTCTACGACGACTTCGCCAGCCCCGACCTGCTCGCCAGCATCTCGCACCGCGCGACCGCCTCCGACTGGCAAACCGGGATGCGTGCCATCGTGCGCGCGACCGCGCGCACGCCGCTGTTCCGGCCGTGGCTCTACGTGCTGCTCGCGCTCGCGCTGTGGTTCCTGACGCGGCCGTGGCCCGTCGTGCGCGCGCTCGTGGTGAGCGGGCTCAGCTACGAGCTCGCGCTGTTCGTCCTCGCGCCTCGACCGGAGTATCGCTACTCCCACTGGCTCGTCACGACGACCTGTCTCGCGCTCGTCGCCTTCGTCGTCGACCGGCGGGGCGCGTGGAGGAAGCCATGATCCGGGCGGGCCTGGGTCGCGCGATCGAGCGCATCTCGCCGCGCATGATCCTGATCGCGGGGTTCGTGCTGTTCCTGATCTACGCGTGGCCCGGCTACGTCGGGTGGGACACGCTGACGCACTTCATGCAGGCGCGAGGAGGCAGCTACAGCGACAGCCACCCGCCAGCCGTCGCGCGGCTGTTCCGCGTCGTCGAGCTGTTCATCGCGGGGCCCGCGGGCGTCCTCCTGCTGCAGGCGGGCTGCGCGTTCCTCGGTCTGCACGGCATCCTGGCGCGCCGCCTCACCCCGCGGGCTGCGGCGCTCGCGACCGTCACGATCTTCGTGTTCCCGCCGATCGCTGGTGTCACGGCGTACGTCGTCAAGGACACGCTGATGGCCGGCTTCCTCCTGCTCGGGATCTCGTTCCTGCTCGACGATCGCCCTCGCCGGCAGCGTCTCGGTCTCGGGCTCCTGCTGCTCGCGAACCTCATGCGGTGGAACGCACTCGCGGCGACGTTCGCGCCGGTGATCCTGCTCCATCGCTGGCAGCCGACGCTCGCCGGCTGGCGCCGTTACTCGATCGCGCTCGGGGTGTGGCTGGGCGTGACCGGCACCGCGCTCGTCGTCAACGAAGTGCTGGCCGACCGGGCCGAGCACTACTGGTACACCGCGCACGCGGTCCAGGACGTCGCCGGCACGCTGCAGTACATGCCCGATCAGACCGACGACGAGATGCACGCACTGCTCGCCGGGCTGCGGCTGCACCCCGGCGAGCAGCTGCACCAGCGCTTCCGCGCTCGCTACAACCCGGCCGACTACCGCCAGATCGCGTGGCAAGCGGACAAGCTGTTCGAGAAGCCCGCCGGCCCGCTCGAGCGCGCCGCGATCGTGCGCGCGTGGAACCAGACCGTGCTCGCCTACCCCGGCGCGTACTTCCGCTATCGCTGGGACAACTTCAAGCTGCTGATCAAGCTCGAGCGCCCGCCCACGTTCTCGAACGTCTACCTGTGGTTCACCGTCGTCGCCGCGCCAGAGACCGTCGCGCAGCTCCAGCACGACGCGTACCCCAGCCGGATCCAGAGCGCGCTCCGCGGATACTCGATCGCGGTCAGCCTGACACCGGTCTACTTCGTGTTCGTCTACTTCGCGGCGTGCTTCGTCGTGCTGGTCCTCAGCGTGCGCCACTCGCTCGAGGCGGCGCTCTGCCTCAGCGGGATCGGCTACCAGCTCGCGTGGTTCTTCCTCGCCCCCACGACCGACTTTCGCTACTCGCAGTGGATGATGATCTGCGCGCTCGTCAGCGTCTCGTTGCTCGCCGCGCGCCGGAGCCGGTTCGCGCGCGCCCCCGGCTGACGACGACGGCTACATGCTCTTCTGGACGACGTACTCGTTGCACGCCGCCGTCTTCACCGAGATGTCGGCATCGGTCTGCGACAGGTTCACGGTGAGGTAGTTGATGCAGTCGGCCTCGGTGTCGCCGCACACCGGCTGGGTCATGCCGGCGATCGGGTGGTCGAGGCAGCACACGACGATGGACTCCATCGTCGGCAGCATCTCGTCCTCGAAGTGCGCGTCGTAGCAGGCCTGGTAGGTGTCGTACGGCGCGTGCTTGTCGTCGTCGCCCCCGCACGCGAAGAGCAGCGAGGTGAGCACCAGGGAGACCAGGGCGAGGGAGCGCATGGCGGCTAGCCTACTCGCGTCCGCGCGCAAAAAGTATCGATCAGGTCGTCGGAGCCGGGTCGCCGCCGCCGCCGCTCGAGGGGTCCTCGCCACCGACCGCGACCTTCGTCGGCAGCAGGTGCTCGAGGCTGTGCTTGCGGAGCCGGTAGTAGAGCGTCGAGCGATTGATGCCGAGCATGCGCGACGCACTCGCGATGTTGCCGCGCGACTTCTCGACGGCCGCGATGATCTCCCTGCGCTCGCTCTCGAGCAGGCGCTCGGCGAGGCTGCGGCCATCATCGCTCACGCCGGGCGAAGGCGCTGCGGGGAGCACGGCGATCGGGCCCGAGCCCCCCGGGCTCGCGGCGTGCGAGACGGCGCGGCGCCCGAAATCGAGGTGCGGCGACGACAGCGGCGCGCCGCGCGCGAGGATCATCCCGCGCTCGATGATGTTCTCGAGCTCGCGAACGTTGCCGGGCCAGTTGTATTCGCGGAGCTTCGCGATCGCGTCGGGCTCCGGCACCTGGACGGCCTGGCCCATCTGGCGCGCGAACTTCGCGACGAAGTGCGACGCCAGCACGGGGAGATCTTCGAGCCGGTCGCGCAGCGGCGGCAGGTTGATCGGGAACACGTTGAGCCGGTAGTAGAGGTCCTCGCGGAACTCGCCTTCCTCGATCATCTGCTCGAGGTTCCGGTTGGTCGCGCTGATCAGCCGGACGTCGACCTTGATGGTCTCGGTGCCGCCGACGCGCTCGAACTCGCGCTCCTGCAGCGTGCGCAGCAGCTTGATCTGGATCTCCATCGGGAGGTCGCCGACCTCGTCGAGGAACAGCGTGCCGCCGTCGGCGAGCTCGAAGCGGCCGGGGCGCCGCGCCATCGCGCCGGTGAAGCTGCCCTTCTCGTGACCGAACAGCTCGCTCTCGAGGATGCCCGGCGCGAGGGCCGCGCAGTTGACCCGCACGAACGGCTTCTCCTCGCGGGGCGAGTTGATGTGGATCGCGTGGGCGACGAGCTCCTTGCCGGTGCCGGTCTCACCGCGCAGCAGCACGGTCGACGCCGTCGGCGCGACCTGCTCGACCTTCGAGAGCACCTCGCGGAGCGCCGCGCTCTCGCCGATGATGTTGCCGAAGTCGAACTCGCCGTGGAGCTGCTGGTTCAGGTAGCCGGTGTACTCGGCGAGCTGCGCCGCGAGCTTCTTGTTCTCGCGCTGCAGATGGAACCGCTCGATCGCGTACTGGAGGACGCCGCGGACCTCCTTGGCGTCCCACGGCTTCGTGATGTAGCGATAGACCTGCCCGAGGTTGATCGCCTCGACCAGCACGTCGACATCGGTGAACGCGGTCAGGATGATGCCGACGGCGTCGGGCTGACGCTGCCGGACCTCGCGGAGCAGCTCGACGCCGGTCATCCGCGGCATCCGCTGATCGGTGATCACGACCGCGACCTCCTTCTCCGCGAGGATCTGCAGCGCCTCGGCGCCGCCCGTCGCGGTCAGGATGTCGAAGGTCTTGCGGAAGTTGAAGCGGAACGCGTCGAGGTTGTCCTGCTCGTCGTCGACCACGAGGATCGGATACCTTTTGACGTCGAGCGACACGTTCCGTAACGCGTATCACGATGTCGACGTGGTTTCCACGCCTGACCCGGGAGGGTCGACCGTTGCCATCTCGCGCGTCACCTTCGGCGACATGGGCGGGCTGGCGGTCGCCGGATCGCGCGCTTCGCGCGAGATGACGAGGGCCTCCATGGCGAGGCGCACGAGCAGCGGCCCCATCAGCAGGCCCCACGCGCCCATCAGCTCGATCCCGCCGAACATCGAGACCAGGACGATCCAGGTCGGCAGCTGGAGCTTGCCGCGGTGGGCCAGCCACGGCCGCGCGAGGTTATCGACCGTGCCGATCACGGCGACGCCGAGGATGCCCAGCGCGAGCGCGGCGAGCGGGCGGCCGGTGAGCGCGAGGCCGGCGGTGACGGGGACCCACACGATCGCGGTGCCGATCGCGGGGATCACCGAGAACAGCAGGGTCAACATGCCGAGCGCCAGGGCCGACGGAACTCCGAGGACGAGGTACGCGATGGTCGCGACGACCGACTGCAGCAGCCCGGCGCCGGCGATGCCGAACCAGAGGCCGCGCCCGGTCTCCATGAACGCCTCGCCGAACCGCCGGAAGTGCTCGGGCTGCAGCGGGGTGTGGCGCTCGAGCCAGATGTACCAGCCGCGGCCCTCGACGAGGACACCGTACATGCCGGTGACCATGATCAGCAGGCCGATGACGAAGTGCGCCGCCATCCCGGCGAGGCTCTGGAAGATCGACCACGCCCGGCCGCCCTGCGCCATGATGAGGTCCATCGCGCCCGATGCCGCGTCCACGGCCTCCGCCGGATTCTGCACCTGCGGTCCCATCTGATCGCCGCCGCCGCTGTTGCCGTTCTGCACGAGCTTCACGAACACGGCGCGCGCTTGCTCCGACGTCGCGAGCTCCTGGACGAGCGCGACCGCGTCGAACACGAGCGTCGTGACGACCGCGCCGATCGGCAGCACGACCACGAGCAGCAGGCTGACGGTGATCGAGGCACTGAGACCAGCGCGCCCACCGAGCCGCCGTGTCAGTGGCTCGTGGACGCGACGACCGTAGAGTCCGAGCCAGAGCGCGAGCGCCATCCAGGGCAGAAACGGGTAGAACATGTACCCGGCGGCGAACACCAGGACGGCGAGCAGCCAGGTAGGGAGTCGGGTCCGGATGCGCACGACCAGCACGCATGCGCGCGCTGTGCCGGCTTCTCGGAGCCAAGCGGCAGTCCGGAACAATGCCCAAGCGCGGCCCGGCGGCGCCGGGCCGCGAGCCAAGCCCCCGAGCGGCTCGGGGGCGCGGCAGTCCGCATACAATGTAGGAAACTTGGCCACCACCGCGAGGTCCCTTAGCCTTTCGGAAATGGCCTCGCCTCGTTCGACTCCGCTGGGCCGACGCACCCGTCGTGCGGCACCCAAGGTGGCTCTTCCTCCGCGCAAGCCGATGGCCGTCGCGCGTCGCGTCTCGCTGTTCGATCGCGAGGTCACCGTCCGGCTCTCGCCGGTCGCGATCGAGCTGCTCCACGGCGCGGCGCGCATGCTCACCGAGGGCGAGCTGACCGGGGACTGCTACGCAGGGTCGACGATGCTGACCGTCGATCTGGCGCGCACCGCCGATCGCATCAGCGATCCACCCGACGCCACCACCGCGCAGCGGGTCGCCCTGCTCTACGCCGGTGACGAACGCTGCCGCGACCACGCCCGGCGCATCGCCGTCACCGAGGCCCGGCGCATGGCCGGCTGCACGCTCACCACCCCGCTCGTCGACCTCGAGAGTGGCGCCCGCGGCCCCGAAGTCCACCTGAGCCTCAACGTCGAAGCCCAGCGGAGTCCCAACGCATGATCGAGCTGTACAGCATCCGTGACGTGTCCCGCATCCTCGCCGTCCAGGAGTCCCGCCTGCGCTACTGGACGCAGACCGGCTTCGTCGGTCCGTCGGTCCGCAAGGGCGGCCGCTTCTACTACACGTTCTGCGATCTCGTGGCCGTGAAGGCGGCGAAGGATCTGCTCACGATCGGCATGCCGCTGCAGAAGGTGCGCAAGAACGTCGAGGCGCTGCGCAAGGCGCTGCCTGACGACACGCACCCGACGACGAAGCTGCGCGTGTGCTGCGACGGCGAGACGATCGTCGCGCTCGCCGACGACGTCGCGTTCCAGCCGATCGGCGGCCAGGTGGTGATGGCGTTCAACCTGCCGAGCTTCGGGGAGCACGTCAGCTCGGTGCTCGCGATGCCGCGCGTCGATCCGCTGCGGGTCGCGGAGGATGGCGGCGCGCCGCACGCGGTCGAGGACAGTCCGACCGAGGCGAACGGCGGCACGACCGCGTACCGTCACTTCGTCGAGGCCTGCGCCGCGCTCGATCGCGCCGAGACCGAGAGCGCCGAGCACCTGTTCCGCCAGGCGATCGATCTCGAGCCGAACATGGCGGCCGCGCTCACCAACCTCGGCAACCTCGTGTATCGCGGCGGCGAGCTCGAGGAGGCGCGGCGGTGCTACGAGCGCGCGCTCGAGCACGACCCGAACCAGCCCGAGGCTCGCTACAACCTCGCCAACCTGCTCGAGGACCTCGGCGACACCGAGGCGGCGATCATCGAGCTCCGCAAGGTCTGCGCCGCGGCGCCCGAGTTCGCCGACGCCCACTACAACCTCGGGATCATGCTGGCGCAGCTCGGCGGCACCGCGCAGGCCAAGCACCACCTCGAGCGCTACCTCGAGCTCGACGCCGCCAGCGACTGGGCGAGCCACGCCCGCACGTACCTCGAGCAGATCGCGGCCTGATCACGGCCTGATCGGCGGCCTGATCGGCGGCCTGATCGAGCCCAGGGGCCCGGGACACCTCACGAATCCGCGGATCAGCGGTAGCCAGCTCCCGCCAGTTGACCCGGCCGACGGAACGGCTGATCGTGGATGGATGCGCGCACGTACGAGCTCCGTGATGATGCTGGTGCCGACGCTGGTACTGATGGCGGCGTGCTCGTTCGAAGCGCCGGGAGCCGTCGGCGACGCGGCGCCCGGCCAGCCCGACGCGCCGCCCGGCAGCTGCCCGGGTCCGGATGGCGATGGCGACGGCACCGCCGACGCCTGTGATCCCTGCCCGCTCGATGCGCCCGACGATCACGATGGTGACGGCGTCTGCACCGCGGCCGACCGCTGCCTCGCCGGCGACGACACGGTGGACACCGACGCGGACGGCACCCCCGATGCGTGCGACGACTGGCCGTGCGGCGTGAAGCCGACCGGCCCCGCGTCCGTGGTGACGTGGATGACCCCGAACGAGAACATCACGCTGACGAACATCAACGTCGCGGGGCAGGGGCGGCTCGTCGTCGCGGCGGCCGGCGCGGCGCTGACCGTCAGCGCGAGCTACAGCATCGTCGACTGCCAGTGCACCGGTTGCATCGACCAGATCGAGATCGGCTTCGCGCCCGGCGGCAAGCAGGCGTGCCTCTACAACGGCAACCCGGCGGGCAACGGCAGCTGCCTGCTGGTCACGCAGGGCTCGCAGACCCGGACCGTGATCGCGCCGAGCACGCCGGGCGTCTACCCGCTGCGCTTCAACCGCGGCAACGACGACGAATGCGATTCCGACATGGACTGGTGGGACGACGTCGAGCCCGGCGCGGATCGCACCTTCGCCCTCGTCTGCGTGCGCTGAGAAGGCCCACGTCCCGCGCCCGTCGCAGAAGCGTTACAAGTGCTGCGTCTGGATACAAAACGCGGCAATTCCGACGACATAGTGGTGCGGTCCGGTGATGGACACGGCGGCCCGGGCGCGCGAGAGTCGGCGCCTCACCGCCACGTAGGCGATCAGAAAGAGAGATCCAGATGAAGCGCACCCTGATGATGTTCGTGCTGAGCCTTGCCACCGTGGCTGCCGTTGCCGGTTGCAAGAAGAAGGAAGACAAGGACGCAACGACGACGTCCACGACCACGACCTCGGGCTCGGCCGTCGACCCGAACGCGAAGGCGGTCGACACGACCACCACGACGACCACCACCACCACGACCGATATGTCCGGCATGACGGTCGACGCCGCTTGCGACAAGATGGTCGCGACGATGACGTCGATGGCGACGGCCGTCGACGCGAACAAGGGCAAGTGCGACGCCATGGGCGACGCCCTCGAGAAGTGGGTCGCCGACAACAAGGCGTTCATGACGTGGGCGAAGGCGCAGGACGCCGATGCCGCGAAGAAGAAGGAGTTCGAGGAGAAGTGCGGTCCGAAGATGACGCCCGCGATGGAGAAGATCGGCCCGATGATGGCCGGCATCGGCGAGTGCGGCGAGAACGCGAAGGTCAAGGCCGCCATGGCCTCGATGGAGTAAGCACTCCGTCTTCGCTCGCTGGACGCCCTCGGTTCAGCAGAACGGCCAGCGCTCTCACGAGCGTCTGGCCGTTTGCTTTGGCGCTCGGTGACCTACGATCATCGAAGTTGCGCTCGTGGAGGGCGTCCCCTACAGCGTGCCGATCCAGATCATGGCGGCGGCGGTGATGACGAGCAGCGGCTCCCAGAAGCGATCGAAGCGGGTCATGGCCCAGCCGCGATGTGCAGCGGGCTTGCCACGCCGCGGCGCTGCGATTTCGCGTACCTGGCAGCTAGCCGGCGCGAGACCTGGACTCGCGCGGACGCGGTCGGCCGACTCGGCCGGGTCCGCGCGGACCCGCACTCGCGCATCAAGCGCGAGCTTCAGGATTCTAGTCGTAGCGAGCGCCGGACTGCGCGACGGCCTCGAACACCGGCATGCCGTGGATGGCGATCTTCACCATCACGTAGCCGTAGACGTACGGGGCGATGAACAGCACCGCGTCGATCCGGTCGAGGATGCCGCCGTGGCCGGGGAGCAGCGCGCCCGAGTCCTTGACGCCGACCGAGCGCTTGATCAGCGACTCGGCGAGATCGCCGAGCTGGCCGAGGATGCCGCCGGGGATCGCGATCGCGAACACGTCGAACCAGCTCAGCCAGTCGAGGAACAGCAGCTTCATCGCGACGACGCCCGCGATCGAGCCGGCGATGCCGCCGATCGCGCCGGCCCACGTCTTCTTGGGGCTGACCGCCTCGTAGAGCTTCGCCTTGCCGAGGAACCGACCGGCGAAGTAGCCGCCGGTGTCGGCGAGCCACGCGATCAGCAGCACGAGCACGACGAAGTGCCCGCCCTCGCTCATCGGGAACAGCCGCTTGAACAGGGCCAGGAACGTCATCAGCAGGCCCGCGTAGACGATGCCCGTCACCGTCGCGGTGATCCGACCCGCGACACTCGGGATGTCGCGGAACCGGAACAGGAAGTAGAGCCCCGGGATGATCACGACGACGAACAGCAGCGCCGGCTTCTCCGTGAGCACCGCCATCTGCTGCCAGCGATCCGACATCCGGTAGCCGAGCACGGTGAACGGATCGACCCAGTAGAAGACCAGGCAGGCGAGCCCACCCATGACGAGCGCCGCGCGACGGTCCTCCTTCGGCAACGTCATCGCGAAGAACTCGTGCATCGCGAGGAGCGACGCGACGAAGATCAACGCCCACGTCGGCTCCGGTCGGCCGAGGTAGAGGATGACGAGGAGGATGGGTACCGCGACGACCGCGACGAGAAACCGCTGAGCGAGGTTGCCGAGTGCCACTTGGGACGCAGCTAACCGCAGCGCGCGCGAGGAATCAAGCGACCGTCAAGGCGACTCGACGTCGGACCCGAGTTGGGCGGACGTCAAGCCGAACCGGCGCTCGCGGGCGGCGTACTGCTCGAGGCACGTGTAGAGGTGATCGCGCCGGAACTCCGGCCACTGCACATCGACGAACAGCAGCTCCGCGTACGCGAGCTCCCACAGCATGAAGTTCGAGATCCGCTGCTCGCCGCTCGTGCGGATCAACAGATCCAGTGGGGGCAGCGCGGCCGTCGGCAGGTAGCGGCCGAGGCACTCGATGTCCACCTGGTCGGCGGTCAGCGTGCCGGCGAGGGCGTCGCGCACCGCCGCGCGGCACGCCCGCGCGATCGACTCGCGGCCGCCGTACGACAGCGCGAGCGTCAACGTCATGCGGGTGTGATGCGCGGACACCGCCCGCAGCTCGTCCAGAGGCGCCTTCACCATCGCCGGGAGCCGCTCGAGATCGCCGATCGCCTCGAGGCGGATCTGGTTGTCGAGGATCTCGGAGCGCTCGTCGATGAGGAAGTCGCGGAGCAGCTCCATGAGCCCCATGACCTCGCTCGCCGGGCGCTGCCAGTTCTGCGACGAGAACGCGTACAGCGTCAGGGCTTCGATGCCGAGCTCGCGCGAGGCGCGCGTGATATCGCGGACCGACTCGGCGCCGGCGCGATGACCATCGAGGCGTGGCTTGCCCTGGGACTCGGCCCAGCGCCCGTTCCCATCCATGATGATCCCGACGTGGCGCGGAAGATTTCGAGGCTCGGTCATCGACGGCGTGCCGGCTCGTAGCACGCCGGGTGCGAGCGTTGCAACGACACCATTGATCCCGTAGGCTCGATGGAAGCCATGGGCATCTTTTCCAGACTCGGGACGCTGATCAAGTCGAACCTCAACGACCTCATCACGAAGGCCGAAGATCCCGAGAAGATGCTGACGCAGGTGCTGCTCGAGATGCAGCAGCAGCTGGTCGAGGCGAAGAAGGCCGTCGCCGTCGCGATCGCCGACGAGAAGAAGCTCCAGAAGCAGTACACGTCCGAGACCGACAAGTCGAAGGAGTGGGAGCGCAAGGCGATGGTCGCGGTGCGAGCCGGCGACGACAACCTCGCCCGCCAGGCGCTCGCGCGAAAGCAAGAGCACGAGACGATCGCCACGCAGTTCCAGCAGCAGTGGATCGGTCAGAAGCAGGCGGTCGAGAAGCTGAAGGACGCGCTGCGGCTCCTCAACAACAAGATCGAGGAAGCCAAGCGCAAGAAGAACATTTTGATCGCTCGCAAGAAGCGGGCGGAGGCGCAGCAGCAGATCGCCAACACGATGCAGGGCCTCGGAGATACCAGCGCGTTCGACACGTTCGATCGCATGGCCGAGCGCATCCAGCTCATGGAGGCCGAAGCCGAGGCCGGCGCCGAGCTCGCGGGCGAGCTCTCGGGCGACACGCTCGAGTCCAAGTTCCTCCAGCTCGAGCAGGCGGGCGGCGCGAACGAGGACGATGCCCTCTCCGAGCTCAAGGCCAAGATGGGCCTGCTCGAGGCGCCGAAGGGCGACACCGCGAAGCAGCTCAACGCAGGCGCCATCCCGGCCAAGGGCTCCGACAAGGACGATGGCTCGTCGAGCACGGCGAGCCTTGGCAGCCTGACGGCGGAGGACCTCAAGGAGCTCGAGGACCTCGACCTCTCGGATCTCGACGGCAAGAAGTCGTAGTCGGCGACTCGGAGTTTCTCGATGCGCGGCAGCGGCACGCGCTTGTGAACGGGCCGCTACACGCCGATGGCTGATCCCGTCGACCACATCCGCAGGGGATGTGGTGCCCGTCGACCCAGCGCTCGACGACGGTGACGGCCGCGGCCCCTTGTTTGCACCGGTGAGCGGCACCATGTCGCGCTTCGCCGGTCTCCTGGTCCTGCTCCTCGGTACCGCCGCGCTCGCCGATACGCCGCCGGCCGCCGAGCCGGCCGCCGAGCCGCCGGCGGAGATGCCCGCAGACTCATCGGAAGGTGCCGAGGAAGCCGCGGCGGCGGAGCCGACGCCGCGGCCCGCACCGCGCCGCGCGACCGCCGATAACCGGTCAAAGGTGCCGCTCCGCGTGGTGAAGATCCTGTCGGACAGCGACCAGGCGCTGCTGTTCGACAAGCACCGCGGCAGGCATGTCCTGGTCGAGGTCGGCGCGACCGTCGGCGAGTACACCGTCGATGCGATCACCGACGACGAGGTCACGTTGTCATCCGTCACGCTGTCCGGCAAGGAGCTGCAGATCGTGCTCGCCGGCCCGGAGCAGCCGTGGCGACGCGATCGCGGCGCCAACGCCGTGGCGCGGACCCCGGAGCCCGCGCCCGCCGATGCGGCGCCCGAGGACC
>JALZOI010000616.1 GCA_030857245.1 Myxococcota bacterium | reverse complement strand
GTCCGCACCCGCCAGCGCCGCGCGCGGACCCGCGATCCAGCGCACGACCGCGCCGAGCGTCTCGCCGCGCCGCTCGGCGGTGAGCAGGCGCTTGTGCAGCTGCGCCTGCTTGTCGGAGATCACGAACCGCGTGACAAACAGCTGGAGCGCGGCGGTGAGCCCGTGCCGATCGACCGGCTGCACCGGTGGCGGTGGCGGCTTCGTGACGCGCTTGGTTCCCACGACCGCAGCGTAGCGCTGCCGGCCCCGGGGCCGCCGGTCCCCGGCGTAACACCGCAGGTTACGCGTGGGGGTGTCCGCACCGTCGGGGTTGCGACGCGCACGACAGGTTGCAGGTCCGACGGTGCAAGTCCCATGGATGCTTGGCTTCCTCGGGTATGTCGCTTGCTTGATGGGCCGCGTGATGTCCTTCGCTCGATCCGGCCCGGCGCACGCGGCGCTCCTGCTCGCTATCCTCGGCGGCTGCTCCAGCGCCGATCCGGGCGGCTCCGAGGCGCCGGCGTGTCCTGACGAGAGCGCCGCGACGGGCGCGCTGGTCCTCGACGGTGTCGACGATCACGCGAAGACGAGCCTCCAGCCGGCGCTCGGGCTCGCGACCTTCACGCTGGAGGCGTGGGTGCGCCGGGATGGCGACGGCACGACGATGACGAGCGGCGCCGGCGGCCTGAACCTCGTGCCGATCATGACCAAAGGGCTCGGCGAGGGCGACGGCAGCAACGTCGACTGCAACTACGCGTTCGGCTTCTGGGGCGACGTGATCGGCGCCGACTTCGAGGACCTGACCTCGGGCGCGAACCATCCCGTCGTCGGGCGCACGGCGATCCCGCGCGGCACGTGGCACCACGTCGCCGCGACGTACGACGGCGCGAGCTGGCGGCTCTACGTCGACGGCGTGCTCGATGGCGAGGCGCAGGTCAGCGCGACGCCGCGGACCGACAGCATCCATCCGTTCGCGATCGGCACCGCGATCAGCTCCGAGGGCGTCGCGCGTGGCTTCCTGCACGGCGCCGTCGACGAAGTCCGGCTGTGGGACCGCGCGCGCACCGCCGCCGAGATCAGCGAGAGCATGCACCGCACGATCGCGATGAGCGAGGGCCTCGTCGGCCGGTGGTCGCTCGATCGCGGTGCGGCCGATCCGACGATCGCTGCGGACAGCGCCGGCAGCGCGCCGCTCACGCTGGTCGGCGCCAGCGTCGCCGCCGCGCACGTCCCGCTCGATGGCGGCGGCCCGCCGGTGGTCGCCGCGATCACGCCCTTCGACGGCGCGCTGAGCGGTCCCGACGTCGTGCTCGAGCTGTCGCTCGAGATGGCGGCCCGCGCGCCCGTCGACGTCACGTACCACGTGCGCGAGCTCGGCGAGGCCGACGACTTCACGATCGTCGTGATGCCGGACACCCAGTACTACACGGTCGAGGGCCGCAACCTCGAGCGCTACTTCCACGACCAGACCACGTGGATCCGGGCGCAGCGCGCCGACTACAACATCATCGGCGTCATCCACAACGGTGACCTCATCAACAACGAGCCGCAGATCTACCAGTGGCAGGTCGCGGACGCGGCGATGGCTCGCCTGGAGACGCCGGAGCCCAGCCTCGAGGACGGCATGCCCTACGGCATCGCGGTCGGCAACCACGACAACAAGCTCACGGGCCTCAACACCGCGCTCGACACCGTCAAGTTCAACACGTACTTCGGTGTCAGTCGGTTCGCCGGCCGCAGCTACTACGGCGGCCACCACGGGACGAAGAACGACAACAGCTGGGTCACGTTCTCGGCGGGTGGGCTCGACTTCGTCGTCGTCAACCTGATGTACGACCTCGATCAGGATCCCGCCGTGCTCGCGTGGGCGCGCTCGATCTTCGCGATGCACCCCGACGCGTTCGGCATCCTCAACACGCACTACCTGCTGACCGGCGCCGGCAACTTCAGCGCGCAGTCGCGCCTGATCTACGCCGCGCTGCGCGACGTGCCGAACGTGCACCTGATGACCGGCGGCCACGTCGCGACGGAGAACCGCCGGATCGACACGTTCGCGGGCCACACCATCCACTCGATGCTCGCCGACTACCAGGGTCGCGCCGACGGCGGCCAGGGCTACCTGCGGCTCTGGGAGTTCTCGCCGGCGAACGGGACCGTCAGCGTGCGGACCTACTCGCCGACCCTCGACAAGTGGGAGACCGACGCCGACAGCGAGTTCACGATCGACGTCGATCTGCGCGGCGCGGGCGGCCCGTTCCGCGAGGTCGCGCTCGCGGGCGTGGCGCCCGAGGCGGTCGCGGCGACGCTCTCCGATCTGGAGATCGGCAAGACCTACGAGTGGTACGCGGACGTCGAGACCTGCGGTCACCACGTCCGCACGCCGCTCTACCGGTTCACGACGATCGCGTCGGCTGCCGCCGCGCGCCAGATCAACCACACGTTCTACCAGCCACCACGCCGCCAGCCCGCCCCGCAGGTCACCGACGGCCCGGTGCACGTGCGGCCCGACGATCCGACGCTCGCCGATTGAGCGTCGGCCGACCCACGCACCGGGGTCCGTGTCGACTCCTGCTCCGAGTCACGCTACCGTCCGCCTCGTGCTCGACGATGACGATCTCCTCGACATCATCGTCGCCACCATGCCGAACCGCTCGGTCGCCGCGGCTTCCGATGCTCGACCGTCCCGCGGCGACGAGGTGCGTCGCGCCGCGCAGCTCACGCGCGAGCTGCGGCGGATGCTGGAGGGATCACCGGCGCAGCTCGGTGCGGCCCGCGACCTGTTCCGGCGCGACATCGCCGAGACGCTACTGACCGATGAGCTCATCGAGCTCGGGCACGCGCTCGCGTGGCCGGATCAGAGCCTGCGTCTCGTCACCCAGCGGCTCGTCGGAGCCGTCGAAGCTTCGCCGCCCGCGAGTCGCGCGGCCACGGTCCCGGGTCCCCCCGACGTGGCCCGCTTGATCCGGCTGCCGCTCGACCTCCTGGACCGCACCACCCTGCGTCAGATCCTCGAGACGATCGTCACCATCGGGTATCCGATCGATGTCGACGAGGCGAGCGGACTCCCGCCGTTCGTCGATCGGCTCGGCGAGGCGCTGCTCGCGACCGGTGGGTGGACCGTCGAGGTCGAAGCACGGTTGCGCGAGCTCCGCCGATGGATGGATGGCGCGCGCGGCGCCGCTCGCGATGCCCGGGAGCTCGCGCACAGCCTCGCGCGGCGACTGGTCGCGATGGAACAGACCGAGGGATGCCGCCTGCCCCCGAGGCTGCGCGACCTCTGGCTGCATCGCCGCGTCGAGGCCGAAACGCGAGGCGTCCGGTTCGATGATCCGGTGGACGGCTGCTATCGGTCGCCGCTCGCGCGGTGCCCGATGCCCTTCGTCAGCGGAGGTGCCGAGGACCGGATCCTGCTGATCGCCACGTCCACGAATGATGGGGCAGACCTCGGCGCCGAGCTCGCGGACCAGGTCGTCAACGGCGACGTACGCTTCGCGCTCGATCTCGGCCGTCCGCTGCAACGTGAAGGCTACATCGATTATGCGGTGCTCCTCGTTACCGGCGCTGACTGGGGCACGCCAGAGTTCCTGCGTCAGGAGTGTGCGGCCTCGGACGACTGGCTCCGGTGACCCGACGACGCGTCAGCCGCTGCCGCGCGCCAGCTCGACCACGCGTTCTACCAGCCACCACGCCGCCAGCCCGCCGAGCAGGTAGCACGCGACTCGGTGCACGTGCGACCCGACGACCCAGCGCTCGCCGATCACGCGGCGCCCGAGCGTCGCGAGCCCGACGACGGCGACCACCGTCGCGAGCTGGCCGAGCTCGACGCCGACGTTGAACCACAGCAGGCTCCACGCCAGCGACGCCCGCGGCAGCCCGATCTCGCTGAGCGCCGCGGCGAAGCCCAGGCCGTGGATCAACCCGAACCCGCCCGCCGCCAGCCACGGCCAGCGCCGGATCAGCGTCGGCTCGCGGTGGGTGGCCTCGCGGGCGATCAGCACGACGCTGGCCGCGATGCAGGCCTCGACCGGCGCCGTGGAGACCTGCACGAGGCCGAGCACGGCGAGCGCGAGGGTCAGGGAGTGCGCGATCGTGAAGGCGGTGATCGTGAGCAACAGCCGGCGCGACAGCGAGAGCTCGAGCACCAGCAGGAGGCCGATCACGAAGGCCAGGTGATCGAGGCCGCCGAGGATGTGGTCGATGCCGATCCGGATCCACGGGAGCGCGGTATGCGGTGGTGCCGCATCGATCCTGATGCGCGGCGCGGCGGCGCTGAGGATCCACTCTGCGCGCTCGTCACCCTGCCGCTCGAGCGACACCAGGATCTTCATGGTGTCGCCGCGCAAGCCGCCGACCGCGAGGTCGCCGGCGAGCCCGTCGCGGCAGAGGACGCGATCGCCGCGCCGCACGCAGCCCGGCGGCAACTCGACGGTCAGCTCCGTGACCTCGCCGCGGCTGTCGATGGGCGGCACGAACCGGATCAGCAGCTCGCCGGGCGTGACCTCGACGAGCGATAGCACCCCCGGCTTGGAGTCATGCGCGGCGGCGGGGGCGGCGAGGCCGGCGCAGACGAGGAGCCCGACGACGGCCCCGACGAGCAGGGGCCGCGCGCGACGGGGCGCCCGATGGCTCATGGCCGCACGATCTGCCAGCTCGCCCGCAAGCGGCGGAGCGCGGTGGTGACCTCGGCCTGGCGGCGCGCCTCCCGCCACGTCCGGCGCACCTCGAGGC
>JALZOI010000615.1 GCA_030857245.1 Myxococcota bacterium | reverse complement strand
TCCCTGCTGGTCGCGCGCGGGGCGCAGGTGCCGACGTTCGAGAGCCTCACCGAGGGTGCCGGTGCCCTCGTCGTCGAGGCCCTCCGCGGCGACCTCGCCCGCCGCTGGTTCGGTGGCGAGCTCGCGAAGCGCGCGGCCACGGAGCCCGCCGAGCTGATCGAGCTCGGCGCGGCGCAGGACGAGGTGCTCGCCCGCTTCATGACGGCCTGCGACGCGCGCGGCCGTCGCGACCTCGCGAGCTTCGTGATCGACGCGGCGGTCCCGCTGCTCGCGAAGAACCTGCTCCCCGCACCGGCCGAGCTCGACGCGAAGGCCCCGCTGTCGACGCGTGCGCAGGCCCGGCTGGCCGCGGGCTCGCTGCTGCGTGCGGTGCTACGCTGGCACGACTGGGATCAGCAGCATCGCGGCGTGCGCTTCATCGACGATAACTACGCGGCAGCGCAGCTGCTGCTCGAGCGCTTCGAACCGATCGGCGCGGCGGGCAGTGGCCGCGTCACCGCGTGGCTCGCCGACCTCGCCTCGCTCGCACCCACCACACCGCAGCCGTCCGCTACCATCGCCGAGGGGTCCCCGTGAGCCGTGCCATCCAGATCCGTGTCTCCGAGTCCGTCGTTCGCACCGTCCACGTGGAGGACGGCGTCCAGTCGCCGCTCGAGATGCTGCCGATCCTCGCGCCCGATCGGATGGGCGAGCTGCTCGCGGCCGAGCTCGAGGCCCAAGGCTTCGAGCGCGACGGCACGACGGCCCGGCGGACCGACCCGGATGGCATCGAGATCACGGTCGACCTCGTGTCGGCGACGGTCAGCGTGAAGATCGGCGCCACCGCGGATCTCGCGGAGTCGATCGATCGCCGGCAGAACGTCGGCATCGAGATCAAGGAATCCGCCGAGACCCGGTTGCGCGACGACGTCATCCGCGATCTCGATGATCGGCTGGCCGCGCGCACCGAGGATCTCCGCCGCGAGATCACGCAGCGCCTCGAGAAGAAGCTCGGCGATCTGCGCACCGAGCTCGATGGTGCGGTCGGCCGCGCCACGGTCGCCGCGCTCACCGAGCGAGCGTCGCAGCTCGGCCAGATCGAGTCGGTCGTCGGCGACGAGGCGGGCAACGTCACGATCAAGGTCAAGCTGTGAGCACCGGCCGGACGCTCGCCGAGTCCGAGCTGCCGGCGGAGCTGTCGGCGTTCGGCGCGGTCGATGCCGCCTATCCGGCGGAGCTGACCCGCTGCTACGAGGCGCTGCGCCGCCGCCTGCCCGTGCTCATCCAGTGCGAGAAGGAGCTGGCGCCGTACCTCTATCGCAGCCTCCGGGACCGGCTGAAGGCCGACGGCTCGCGCTGCCTCTACCTCGACGGCCGCGCCGCCGCCGATCTGCCACCGCCGCCCGCCGGCGTCGGGCTCGTCGGCGCGATGATCCACCAGATCCGCGAGGTCGTGCGCGGCGCCGTCGGCGAGCGCATCGTCGTGCTGCCGCACCTCGACATCCTGACCGCGAGCGGCGGCGGTGGCGGGCTCGGCGCCGAGGCGCGCGAGGTCATCCCGCTGCTCTACGAGAACCCCGAGGTGCTGTGGCTCGGCTTCAAGGACCCGGCGTTCCCGGTGCCGGCGCCGATCGAGAACCTGTTCCCGCACAAGGAAGCGATCATCGGCACGCCGCGCGATCGCCTGCGCTATCTCGTCACCCAGCGCGAGGCCCGCAAGCTCGGGCGCGCGTTCGATCCGTACGCGCTCTACAAGCACATCTCGGGCGTCAACGCGGTCCGGTTGCGCCGCCTGCTCGCGTCCCTGACCGGCGAGGACTACCCGGCCGATCCGTCCGCCGCGTTCGCGCAGCTCCGCAGCGCGACGCTGACCGGCGACGTCGAGCTGCCGTCCGTCGATCTCGAGAAGGACATCGGCGGCTACAAGGAGGTCAAGGAGCGGCTGACCGCCGAGATCCTCGCGATCCTCGCGGCCAAGGACAAGCTGTCGGACCCGGCGCAGATCGCGCGCATCGAGGCGTTGATCCCGCGCGGCATGATCTTCTGGGGGCCGCCCGGCACGGGCAAGACGCTGTTCGCGAAGGCGATGGCCACGGCGCTCGGCGCCGCGGTCACCGTCGTCTCGGGCCCCGAGCTCAAGAGCAAGTGGGTCGGCGAGAGCGAGGAGAACCTGCGCGCCGTGTTCATGAAGGCGCGGCAGTGCGCCCCGAGCGTGATCGTGTTCGACGAGCTGGACTCGTTCGCGTCCGCGCGCGGCACGTACACCGGCTCCGGCGTCGAGCACTCGATGGTCAACCAGCTGCTCACCGAGATGGACGGCTTCCGCAAGGAGGAGCTGGTGTTCGTCGTCGGCACGACGAACTTCGTGGAGTCGCTCGACCCCGCGCTGCTGCGGCCCGGGCGCTTCGAGTTCTCGCTGCACATCGGCTACCCGAATCGCGACGATCGCCGCGCGATCCTCGAGGTCCACGACCAGCGGCTCGGCCTCGCGATGACCGAGGCCGCGCTCGACCACGCGAGCCGACGCAGCGGCGAGCCCGTGCCCGGCCCGAACGGCGGGACCCACTACTCCGGCGATCACCTCCAGGCGCTGTGCCGGCAGCTCGCCCGGACGCGGCTCCGCGAGGGGCTCGAGGGACCGACGACACCCGACCACGTCGACCGCGCCATCGAGCAGTACCTCGATCTCCCGAAGCTGCTCGCGGCCGAGGAGCTCGTGGTCGCGACCCACGAGGCCGGCCACGCCGTGGTCTCGATGGTGTGCAAGCACGCCGCCCCGATCGACCGCATCAGCATCCGCGGCGACATCGGCGGCGCGCTCGGCTACGTCAAGCACGACGACCATGCGCACCGCTACGTGGTCACGTACAACCAGCTCCGCGATTCGATGGCGACGCTGTTCGGCGGACGCGAGGCCGAGGCGCTGCTGCTCGAGGACATCTCGATCGGCTCGGCGAGTGACCTCGACCACGCGACGTCGATCGCGCGGGCGATGGTGGAGCAGTACGGCGACGGTGGCCTCGATCTCGGCGTCGGTCGGTGGGCGCACCACAAGGACCAGCCGACGTCCGAGCACGCGCGCTCGCGGGTCGACCAGGCGATCCAGATGATCCTGGAGCGCGAGCGCCAGCGGGCCAAGCTGCTGCTCGAGGAGCACCGCCCGCTGCTCGTCGCACTCCGCGACCTGCTGCTCGACAAGAAGGTGCTCGACCGCGCGTCGTTCGCGCACCTGTTCCCTACGAAAGCGTTGGAGGAACCCCGTGGCTGATCTCGTGCTCCGTCTCCGCGTCGATCCCGCAACCGGCCGCCGCGAGGTCGTCGTCGATTACCACTCCGACTCCGATGCGCTACCGATCGAGCACGAGGACGAGCATCGCCGGCTCGCCGCCAAGGTCGTCGAGGGCGGGCTCGACGGGCCGGGCCTCGAGGTCAGTCGCGAGGCCGAGGCGCCGGTGACGAGCGGTCCCGAGAGTGCAGGCGACGCGGTGCGCGAGGCGACGAAGTCGTCGGGCTGATCCCGGCTCGTCTGCCAGCCTACGTCTGGCATGCGATCCGGAGCGCAGCAGAGGCGAGAATCTCCGACGACCGGGCGTCGCCGCGCGCGGTGGGTGCGCGCCACGCACGCATCGCGCGGTCACGCCACGACTTGCCCCCGCATGGCATCGCGAGCCCGCTCGTCGCTCCCGCGCGCCCGGCACACCGGCTGCAACCACGCACGTGGGCGTGAAGAGCATGGTCGTCACGGAGGACGGTCTCGCACTGGAGTCTCCCGGGGAGCTTCCGGCCGGTGCGCACGCGGGTCCGTGGGTGATCGAGCACGAGCTCGGGCGCGGCGGGATGGCGACGGTCTACGCGGCGGTCCACGCCCGGATCGGCAAGCGCGCGGCGATCAAGGTGCTGCACCGCGACCTGGTCGGACCAGGCGCCCATCCCGAGCGGATGCTGCTCGAGGCGCGCGTCGTCAACGAGATCGGCCATCCGAACATCGTCGATATCTTCGAGACCGGCACGCTGCACGATGGCCGCCCGTACATCGTGATGGAGCGCCTCGATGGCGAGCCGCTCAGCGTGCGGGCCGAGCGTCCGCTCGGGCCCGACGAGACCATCGCGATCCTCCTCCAGGTCTGCGACGCGTTGATCGCGGCGCACGCGGCCGGCGTCATCCACCGCGATCTCAAGCTCGACAACATCTTCCTCGTTCATCACCCGAGCGATCAGCGCGCGCGCCGGGTCAAGGTCCTCGACTGGGGCATCGCGCGGATGGTCCACGGTGACATCCAGCACACGCTCGAGGGGCAGCTCGTCGGCTCCCCACCGTACCTCTCGCCGGAGCAGGCGCGTGGCGCTCACGTGACCGCACAGACCGATGTCTACTCGCTCGGCGTCGTGGCGTACGAGCTGTTCCTCGGTCAGCGGCCGTTCGACGCCGACTCCGCGGCCGAGCTGATGGCGATGCACATCCGCACCGCGCCGCCGCCGCCGCACGAGCACTGGCCCTTCATCCCGCGGGCGCTCGATGAGCTGCTGCTCGCGATGCTCGCGAAGCAGCCCGAGGTCCGGCCGACGATGTGCCAGGTCGCACGCCGGCTCGGCAACGTGCGGGCCGAGCTCGCGAGCCGGCACCGCGCGTTCGATGCGGCGATCGAGCAGGCCCCACCGGTGTCGACGCCCGGCCACCCCGTCGACGTGCGCCGCGGCACCCCCGCCACCCACGTCGCGCGCCCGCCCGCCGAGCCCCGCGA
>JALZOI010000614.1 GCA_030857245.1 Myxococcota bacterium | reverse complement strand
CGGTGGAGCAGCTCCTCGATGCGTGCGTCGAGCTCGCGAAGTCTGCTCCGCCCGCGGCAGAGGTCTTCGCAGGCGTAGAGCACCTGCGTGCGGTGACCTTCACCGTGATGCTTTCCGACCGACACCCGCGCGGCCGCGACGAGCTTCTTCGCGCGCTCCACCCCGACGACCCGACGGCCGTCGTAGACGAGCTCGGCGAGTTGCTTCGTGGCGCCCTCGTACGCCGACGCCGATGGGAAGGCGGTCAATACGGATGTCGCGAGCTCGCTCTCGAGCGTCCGCACGTACTGCTTGAACTCAGGGAAACCCAAATGCACCAGCCGATGCAGTCGGCGCACCGAATCGCCGATGTCCTGCACGACGCGCTCGCGAAGCCGAACCAGGTCTCGCAGCGTGCGCGTCGCTTCGTCGGGTAGCCGCGTTGGCTCGGGTCGCTTCTGCTGAGCGAAGCGCGCGATGCCGATCGCGTCGAGCGCGTCCGTCTTGGTGCGCGCCAGGTCCGACTGTGCGAACCGGTTCGTCCGGATCGGATTTACGAGTGCGACCTTGAAGCCCGCCTCCTCGAGCGAGACGAAAATGTTCTGCCAGTAGCTGCCCGTCGCCTCCATCGCGACGAGGCACTCACTCGCAAGGCCGAGTGCCTTGATGAGCCTCGAGTGCCCAGCCGCGTCCTCCATGAACGTGGACGGCTTGAGCACCACCTTTCCGTCGATGTTGACTGCCGCGACGACGTGACGATCCGAGCCGATGTCGATACCAATAAACCGCATCCTGGTCCTTCCGGAAACAGGACGCGTGGCCCGGCCCTCGTGCTCTTCGCGCTCATGCTTGTAGATGCGAGGACTGCGCCTCTTGATACCGTTCGAGCTGCGAAGTTGAGTGGCTGAGTGCGCCAGACTGACAACCGAGGAAGACCCCTCTTTCTGTCGGATGCGGCGAGCTTCTCCACCGACCTGTTTCCGGGCGAGAGGCTGCTTGGCCACCACGCTGGGAGCAACATAAAGGTCGGGCGAGGGCGCCAATCTGACGCCCCGGGATGAACCCCCATTGTGTCGTTTACGGCGACCCTCGCCCGAAACTTGATTCTGGATCTCACGCATCAGCGGCCTCCAGAACTACATACAAGCGTGTCGTAGAGGCGCCCCGCGGACGATCCGACGTAGACCGTCTCGGCGTCGCCGTCGCGGTCCAGCTCGCGGATCACGTAGACGCCCGCCTCCCCCTTGAGGTCGCGAACCCACTGCGGATACGGCTCCCCGCTCGCGCCGATGCGCCGGTAGTTGAAGCTCGCGTTTCGCGCGACCAGGGCCTCCCGCGGATCACCGACGACCTGCCAGCTCCGCATCACGTTCGAGGGGTCGACGCGGTTCGTGGGGCCGCCGAGCCACAGCTCGAAATGGAGGTGTTTGAGCTTCTCGCCGTCGAGCGGACTGAACCCGACCGTCCCGATCACCTGGCCAGCGCGGACACGTTGCTTGGATGCGGCGCGCGCGGTCGGTGTGACGTTGAGCTTGTCGAGGTGCCCGTAGAACGTCGCGACCTTGAGCGGGGAGTGATCGATGACGACCGCATGGCCACGCGGGGTCTGCATCGCGGACCACACGACGCCATCGGCTGCCGCGAGCACGGCGATGTTGTCAGGCATCACGTAGCCCTTCGAAGCGTTCGGTGTACCGGCCTTGTACGTGTCGGCCGGCAGGCGCTTGAACATGATGTCGACACCGCCGTGGCGCGGCAGTCCCGGCCGGGGAGAATCGAATCCGTCGGAGATCACGGAGGCGCGGCCCTTCCACGACTGCACCGGCCACACCCAGCGGCCCGCGAGTGGACCGAAGAACGGAGCGGGTGCGGTCGAGCTCGCTGCGTGCGGCTTGGCGCGCGACCACATGTACGCGGCGAGTGCGCCACCGCCGACGAGCCAGGGCAGCTTGCTCACGGCGACGACTCCGCGCGCTTGTCGCGACCATTGCGCGACATGAGGAAGAGCCCGATGAGCCCCGCGCCGACCAGGATCGGCGTGCCGAAGCCGGAGAACAGACCCTTGCCGGCTTCGTTCGCGACCTTCCCGATCGTGTTCGCCGCACTGCCGGCGATGTCCGCAACGCCGCTGGCGACCGCCGATGCGCCGGCTTTGATGTTCTCGGGCAGGTGCGCGATGCTGTGCTTGAGCGAGTCGAGCATCATGTCGCTCTTGCTCGGGGCCTCGTCGGCGACGGCGATGTGGATTGCGGTGCTCAGGAGCACGCGCCAGAACCCGTTGTTCTTCGGATAGGCCGCGTTCGGGTCGCCCTTGCGGGCGATCGCGTCGATGTCGACGAGCGCCTCGCGCCACCGCTTCGCGACGGCCTCGTGGCCGAACACCTCCTTGATGCCGCCGAACTGCTTGTTCCAGTAGTCCGCGAGCAACATTACGTCGTCATTCGTCGTACGCGGAATCTGTTTGTTCGCGCCGCCCATTCCGGGCTCGGGATCCTTGTGGTCGACGCCGCGCAGCGTGCGCAGGAACTTGAACTGCTCGTTGTAGAGATCGTCGTACGTCTTCACGTTGTCGAAGTGCTTGAACGGCCCGTCTCCCTTGGGGCCGACGTTGCGAAGCGCGACCGGCTCCGCGAGCTGGGCGATCATCGCGTCCCAGAACATGGGCGGCGGAAGCGGCGCGCCTGCCGAGTGCAGGTACACGCAGATCGCCGGAAGCGTGTTCCAGAACGATCGGTTCTCGGCGTACTCCGCGTGCGGGACGACGAGCGCGTGCAGCTCGAGGTCGTCGACGCATGCGCGCCACCGCCGCGCGAGACCGTGACCGCCGAAGCGAAGCGGTTGATCGCGCATGAAAGGATCGACGAGCGCGGCGATCGAGATGACGTCGGCGCCGATCGTGCGGGGCCAACGCTGGGGCTCGTCGTCGTCGCCCGTGATCTCGACGAAGCCGCGCGACTCCATCGCGGTCGATTGGAGTGCGAAGTAGGCACGAAGCCAGGTGTTGATCTGAATCGACATGAAACCTCCAGAAAGGAAGCGAAAGGGATCGGGGGCCGGGGTCGAGCGAGCGGCGCTCGACGCGCCCGGTTTGTTTGGGGGTTAGTTCGTCGCTGTGACTGCTACGTGTTCTCGATGCACGGTCCGAGGCGCTCGCGCGGGATGACGATCGCGATGTGTCCCGAGGCAAGCGCCTCGGGATCGATCGGGCACGTCATGACCTGCACGTTCGCTTCGATGTCCTCCGCCTGGTTCACGCCAGTCGGTGAGCTGCTCTCCGGCTTCGTCGCGGCCGGCGCTGGCGCGTACGCCACCGCCGAACCGCCGAGGTATCCCGCGCTACCCGTGGTCGGTTGCCCGATCCCCGCGTAGCTCGGTGTACCTCCGCCACCGAAGAGCGATCCGAGGCGACCGAACAGCCCACCACCGTTGTCGGCGGTCTGCTGAACAGCCCCTTGGTAAGCAGGCGTTGCCATGGCCTACCCCACGACCTTCCCGACGAGACCGCCGAGCGTCCGGATCTGCTCGTCACGCTTGGCGTGCTGAGCAAGTGCTCCCTGGAACAGGATGAGGTTTCCCACATCCGTGGCCGTGTCCCTCGTCGCGAGGGGAGCCCCGGGGAGGGGCTGCAGCGCGGCGAAGAGCTGCGCGACCATATCGACGACCTGACCCGTGGTCAGCTTGCCGAAGAAGGACGCCGCAACCGACTGCTGCGGAAACGGCTGCTGGTAGATCACCGGCGCCGGTTGCGCGTACGCCACCGGCTGCCGGTTCGGCGGCACGTAGACCGTCCGACTCGGCGGCGCCGCATGCCACCCCGGACGAGTGTTGCCACTCCCCTGGGTGCGGTGATCGCGCGTGGCGTTGCGAGTGTCAACGTAATAGATGTCTGCGTAATCGTCGTCCATGTTGATTCTCCTCTGAAGGGGCGCGCCTCCCGCCGCTCGCGCGACCCCGACCCCCGATCCCGTTCGCGTTAGCCCATCGCCTCGTGTTCACCCGCGACGAGCGCGATCCGCTCGCGCGCACGCTCGAACGCGTTCTCGAGCGCGCCCGGCGGCAGCTCGTCCGCGTTCGCCGGCTTCTTCCCCGTCGCGACGATCGCCGTCGCGGGCTTGCTGACGCGGTCGCGATCATCGATCAGCATCAGCGCGAGCTGACTGCCGGCCGCGGACATCGTCCCCGCGCCGACGCTCTTGATCGTCGACCCGTCACCCTTCCAGGCGAGCCCCGCACCGACGGCGGCGAGCGCGCCCGCGATTGTCTTCGGTGCCCAGCCCTGACGAGCGAGGAACGATCCGACGAGCGCGGTACCCGCCGCGCCTGCCGCGGTGTAACCGAGGCGGTGCATCGAGGTCTCGTCCGCCGTTGCCGCCCGCGGCGCACGAGGCGCCCGCGGCGCTGCATTGCGCGGAGGCCACGCGTTCCGATGCCTCGTGACCTTGTGCTTGCTCTTCTTCTTGGCCATGACCATTCCCTTTCAGGCGTACGCGCGACGGGTAGGGGCGATGCCGAGCGCCCACAGGAGTTGAGCGGGGACCTTGGTCTCCCAGCGCTCCCAGAGCTCGGCCGCGCTCGGGAAGTGCATCGGCGGGGCGAACCACGGCCCGAGCGTTCGAACCGGACCGAGGTCGCGCTCGATCGCGCCGATGATCAGGCCGAACGTGAACAGCACGTCATCGACACGAACGTGCGACGGCTGGCCCGCGATGCGAGCGCGCATGAACGTCCGCACGCGCTCCACGGCTTCGA
>JALZOI010000613.1 GCA_030857245.1 Myxococcota bacterium | reverse complement strand
GGACCCCACAGCCCCGGCGACGGCCCGCCGCGACCCTGCACGGTGCCCGGCGGCGGAGCGGTCGGGCGGACGCGCTCGGGTGCCGGGGGCTGGCGATCGCGCGAGGTGACCGCGAACTGCGTGCTCTCGTCGGCGTCGTAGGGTGCCGCGGGCAGGTCATCGATCTGATCGAGCTGGTCCGCGGTCAGCGGGTTGTGCGTCGTGGTCGGCTCGTCGGTGGTGCGGCGCGGGCGCGGCATGCCGGGCAGCTGCGGCGGCGCGACGATCTCGGCGCTGTCGCGACCGGAGCGCAGCATCTGGAGTTGCTCGCTCGAGAGCTGCGCGAGTCGCGTCTCCTCTTCCTCGAAGCGATCGATCACCGCGCGCGCCTTGGCCATCCCGGCGTGCTTGTCGGGCGTCGCGAAGGCGTCGGCCGTGCGGATCCGGATCACCGTCGCCTCGGTGTGATCGGAGGCCTCGAAGTCGCCCGCCGGTCCGGTCATCCGGCGCGGGCGCGGGATCTGCTGCGCGACGATCTGCTGGCTCTCGCGCTGCACCTCGTCCGCGGCGTCGATCAACTTGGCGAGCTCGCTCGACGGATCTCCGACGGTGATCTCGAGCGAGTAGCGCAGCGAGCGCAGCTTCGCGCCGAGGTTGCCGGCGCTCGGCCGCGCCTTGGGATCGCGCGACAGCGCGGCCATCACGAGCCGCTCGACGTCGGGTGACACCCGCGGGTCGGCCTCGCTGAGCCGCGGCGCGTTGGCCTCGCGCACGGCGCGTAGCGCCTCGAGATCGCCGAGCTTCGAGAACAGCCGGCGGTTCGTGATCATCTCCCACAGCAGGATGCCGACGGAGAACACGTCGCTGCGCGGCTCGATCTGCTCGTTGCGCGCCTGCTCGGGCGAGATGTACGCGAACTTGCCGCGCACCGCGCCGGCCTGCGTCTCCTGCTCCGCGCGCTTCGCGATCCCGAAGTCGGTCAGCTTGACTTCGCCGGCGCGCGACACCAGCACGTTCGAGGGCGAGACGTCGCGATGCACGAGCGTCATCGGCTTGCCGTCGGGGGCGCGCGCCGTATGGGCGTGCTCGAGCGCCTCGCAGATCTCCGCGCCGACGTGGAGCGCGAGGTCGAGCGGCATCCGCTTGCGGCGCGCCTCGAGCCCGAGCTGCAGGGCGCCGAGATCCTTGCCGTCGACGTACTCCATGACGAGGAAGTACTGGCCGTCGTCTCCGAGCCCGACATCGAAGATCTGCACGATGTTGCGGTGCTTGAGCAGCGACAGCACCTTCGCCTCGGCGATCAGCAGCTCGACGAACCGCTTGTCCTGCGAGAGGTGCGGAAGGATGCGCTTGATCGCGACGGGCTTCTCGAAGCCGCCGGCGGCCACGGCCTTGCCGCGGAAGATCTCTGCCATGCCGCCGACGCCGATACGATCGAGCAGCTCGTAACGCGTCACGTGGCTCGAATCTACCACGTCGACGGAGCCGGCTGACACGCCGAGGTACGATGCGACCGTGCGGCGGATCGAGCATGAAATCGCGGACCTCGTCGACGACGCCCTGGGGCAGGGCCTCGGGTCGGCGGCCGCGGTGTCGGTCGGCGAGGGTGGTCGCGAGGTGCTCCGGCTCGTCCGTGGTCGCACCCGGCGAATCCCCGATCCCGGCTCCGCGATCGACGAGCGCGCGTGGTTCGACGTCGCGTCCCTCACCAAGCCCATCGTGAGTGCCGCCTGCGCCATGGTGCTGGTCGGCGAGGGCCGGCTCGATCTCGACGATCCGATCCGGAGCTGGCTCCCGGCGGCGGCGAGCACCGGCACGGTCCGCCAGCTGCTCGGTCACGCCGCGGGGTGCTCGGCGCACGTCGAGTTCTTCCGCACGCTGCGGGACGGCGTCGCCGACCCGCGGCGCGAGCTCGTCGAGCGCGCGACCCGCGAGCCCGCGCAGCCACCGGGCATCACCGCGCTCTACAGCGATCTCGGCTACCTCGTGCTCGGCGCGATCCTCGAGCGTGCGGCCGATGCACCGCTCGAGGACGTGTTCGCGACCCTCGTCGCCGAACCGCTCGGCCTCGCTGCGTTCTATCCAGGTAGCGGCACAGCGCTCGCCGGCGCCGTCGCGACCGAGATCGATGATCGCGGGATCGTGTGCGGCCGCGTCCACGACGAGAACGCCTACTACGGCGGCGGCGTGTGCGGCCACGCCGGGCTGTTCGCGACGATCGACGACGTCGCGCGGTTCGCCGCCGCGATCGTCGACACCGCCGCGGGCACGCCGCGGGGCCGCCTGCGGCCCGAGGTCGTCATCGCCTTCGCGACGACCGCGGCCGCTCCGGGCACGTCGTGGCGCCTTGGCTGGGACACGCCGGCGCCGTCGGCCGGCGTCTCGCAGGCGGGCGACGCGTGGCCCCGGACCGGCAGCATCGGCCACCTCGGCTTCACCGGCACCTCGCTGTGGCTCGATCTGCCCCGCCGGCGCTGGGTCGCGCTGCTCACCAACCGCGTCCATCCGACGCGCCACGGCGACAGCGCGGCGGCGATCAAGGCCCTGCGCCGCGCGGTCAACGATCGCGTCGTCGCGCTGCTCGCCGGCGCCTGAGGCCCCCGGATTGGCCGCCAAGGCCGCCAATGGACGCCAAGGATCCGAAGAGAAGAAAAGTCGGTGGGTGCGCCCCTGGTCCTTCAACCTTCCTTGGCGCTCTTGGCGCGCTTGGCGGCCAATCTCTCGCGCTCTCTGACGCGGCGCACGTCGCGCGTTCGCCCGCGCGCTCAGCGCTTGCCGGTGCGCTTGCGCTTCTTCGCCGGGCTCGTCGATCGCGGATCCGAGCCCGGCGACCCGAACATGCCCTCGACGCCGCGATCCGCGCACGCCCACAGCGAGATCAAGATCGCGAGATCCGCGAGCGCGCGGCGGCTCATCGATGCCGGGATCACGAGGCCGTAGGTCTCGGAGACGAAGCGCAGATCGCGGAGCACGCGCGAGACGTCGTCGCGGCTGACATCGCCATGCCAGTACACGACGCGGGTCAGCAGCAGCTCCTGGTGACGGCGCAGGAACTCGCCCATCGAGAGCGGCTCGGCGATCCGCACCGACGGCGGCTTGCAGATCTCGAGGAGATCCTCGAGGTACTCGTTCCAGTGGCGCGCGAGCCGGCGATTCTCGGGACGCCGCAAGAACTTCACGCGCTCGACCGAGAAGTCGGCCTTCACGGTCGTGCGGAACCGCGGCGAGACCGCCATCAGGTCATAGAGCGTCGGTGGCTTGTCGGTGGCGTAGTCGGTGTCGTGGTAGCGCCACCAGTTGCGAAGCTGTGGCCACGTCCGGACCGAGAGCAGCGGATCGTCGGTCGAGTCGACGACGACGAACCGGCTGTCCTCGGACCGCACGACGGTGATCCAGTGCGACCACTCGTCGACACACAGCAGCACCGGCGTCTGCTCGCGCAGGTGCTTGACGAGGACCTTGCGCGCATCCTCCGGGTCGCTGCGCCGCTCGAGCACGAGGTCGCACTCGAACGCGCGGGCGGCGCGCGCGAGCTGGATCTCGTTGGTGCCCGACCACCAGTGCGTCTTCGCGGTCGATGCGATCTGCGTGACGTCGACCATGCGGCCGAGCGCGAGCAAGGCGTGCTTCAGCGCGAACGGACCACACGTCCATTCGTTGGGCTGGGGATAGAACCCAGGTCCGACTTGGCCCACCGGCACGACCCCACTCTAGCAGAGCCAGCCTCGCGCAGTGCGCCGCGCCAGCAGTCTTACCGGAGTTATTTCAAACGTTTGCGTGCCACCGCCAGCGACGACCGAACTGAACGGATTCGCGGGGATGTGCCGCAATGAGGCGGCCCCAGGCGGTCAGATCCCGGGCCAGATCCCGGGTCGGAGCGCCGGCCGGGTCGCCCGCGGGCCCCTCGTCGATCCCGCGCTCCCCGTCCCCGAGGTGCGGGGATCCCTGAGCTGCCCCCGCGATGGCGTCCAGCACGAACTGGCGCTGGCGCTCGAAGTTCTCGGGGGTCCAGGCCAGATCGGCGACGTCGAGCACCGCGATCCCCTCGACCGTCGCGCGGTGCTCGAGCCAGCGGACGAGCTCGAGCTCCCAGTGGGCGCGCGCTCGCGGACGGGCGGCCGCGGCGGTCGCCCGCAGCATGCCCGCGGCGACCGTGTCGGAGACCAGCAGCTCGACCGCAGGCCCGAGCCGGTGGTTGGAGAACACGACCATCGGCTGACCCTAGATCAGTGCTCTGACGCCCGCCATCACGATCGTCGAGGCGACGCCGAGATTCGCCAGCAGGGTCGCGCAGGCCACGCAGGGGTCGACGCGCGATCCCTCGCGATGGATCGGCGAGCGCTCGGCGGTGATCGTGATGGCGCCGGGGCCGAGCTGGGCGAGCGCCTCGTGCAGGGCCGCGCCGCCGATCGTCCCGGGATCGAGGCCGAGCCGCTGTTCGTGGACGCCGAGGTAGCCGCCGAGCGCCGTGGCGAGCGCGCAGCCGCCGGGCGGCACGACGGGCTCGAGCAGGACGTTGTGGGCGAGGCGATCGATCCACTCGAGGTACAGCGTCGTGAAGCTCGGGCGCAGCGGGCGAACCACGCCGACCGCGCGGGCGTCGACCCACAGCTCGCCGGGGCTCGGGCCATCGAGCGCGACGACGATCGCGTAGCCGCAGCCGGCGTCGAGCACCGGCAGCGCGCGGACCTCCGGCGTCACGGGGTACGCGAGGTCCACCGCGCGGGCGAGCGGGATCCAGCCGAGGTACGGGCC
>JALZOI010000612.1 GCA_030857245.1 Myxococcota bacterium | reverse complement strand
GGGCCGGTCCGCCCGCACCGCGAGGCGGCGGTCGTCGAGTGCCCGGTCGTGCTCGGCGAGGCGCTCGATGACGACGCTCGCGTCGGCGCGCTGCTCGATGCGGCGAACAAGCAGATCGTGAGCGCGGCGTTCGCGGCGGCGTGGACGTGTGCGGATCGCGCCGCCGATCTGGTGCCGACCTCGGTCGAGGCGCACCACCTGCGCGGAGCCGCGCTCGCCGCGCTCGGCCGCGATGGCGAGGCGCAGCTCGCGTACTCGCTGGCGCTCTCCCTCGATCCGGACGATCCGGAGACGCTCCGCGCCGTCGCCGACTTCTACATCAACGGCAAGGGCGAGCGCGGGCGGGACTCGCTGCGGCTCGGGCTCGAGCTCGCGCAGCGCGGCAGCCGCCGGGTCCAGGCGCGCCGGCGCAAGAACCCGCCGCTGACCGCGGATCTCGCGCTGCTCGAGGGGCAGGCGCTCAACGATCTCGGGCGCAGCGACGAAGCGCTCGGGCGCATCGACGTCGCGCTGCGGATCGAGCCGTCGCGCGGCGACGCGCTCCACGAGAAAGGGGTCGCGCTGTTCGATCTCTCGCGCTTCGCGGACGCCCGGGCGACGTTCACGCGCGCCCTCGAGATCCAGCCCGACGACGCGTTCTCGCACCAGATGCTCGGGCTCAGCCTCGAGCAGCTCGGCGACGCCGCGGGAGCCGATCGCGCCCTCGCCCGCGCGCTCGAGCTGGCGGCCGGCGAGCTCACCGCGCCCATCCTGATCTCGACCGCCGAGTTCCAGCAGGAGGTCGATGCGATCGTGGCGAGCTTGCCGCCGGATCGCCGCGCCCGCGTGCGCGGCATCGAGATCCAGATCGTCGACCTGCCGGACCCGGTGGACCTCGCCGCCGTCAAGCCGCCGTTCCCGCCGACGATCCTCGGGCTCTACCGCGGGCCGGTCGGGCGAGGCGCCCACGTCGCGCCGACCGCGGAGGGCGAGCCGCCGTCGATCGTGCTGTATCGCAAGAACCTCGCGCGCGCCGTCAAGACGCGCGCGGAGCTCTCGGAGCAGATCCGCGACACCCTGCTTCACGAGATCGGGCACCACGAAGGCCTCGACGAGGACGACCTCCGCCGCCGCGGCATGGAGTGACCGGGCTCGCGAGCGACGAGCGACGTCCCCGCTGGCGCGAACCGGGCCGAGGTTGCGGTAGGATGCGGGCATGTCGGACGGACCGGGGGTGGCGCCTGCGAGCGTGGCGGCGACCACGTCGCCGAGCGTAGCGACGGCCCCGAGCTCGACCGAACAGGCGCTCGCCGCGGCGCTGCGCGGCGAGCAGAAGAAGATCGCGCTCGTTCAGGAGGTCAGCCGCGCGCTCTCGCAGTCGGGCGACCTCGACTCGTTGCTGGCGCTGATCATGGCGAAGGTGCAGGAGCTCATGGAGGCCGATCGCTCCACGCTCTACCTCGTCACCGAGGACGGTCGCTACCTGTGGTCGAAGGTCGTGCAGGGTGGTGAGCGCGTCGAGATCCGGCTCGAGATCGGCGATGGCATCGCCGGCTGGGTCGCGCAGATGCGCGAGATCGTCAACATCCCCGATGCCTATGCGGACCAGCGGTTCCAGCCCTCGGTCGACAGCAAGAGCGGCTACCGCACGCGGTCGATCCTCGCGGTGCCGATGCTCGGCCCGCTCGGCGGCCTGGTCGGCGTGCTCCAGGTCCTCAACAAGCAGGACGGCCCGTTCACCACGTCCGACGAGGAGCTGCTCGTCGCGCTCGGCAGCCAGGCCGCGGTCGCGATCGAGAATGCGCGGCTCTACCACTCGCTGGTCGCGCAGAACACCGAGCTGTCGCGCGCCCGCCGCGACCTCGAGCGCCGCACGCGCGAGCTCAACGCGCTGTACGAGGTCGAGAAGGAGCTGTCCGCCGCGCTCGACCTCGACGATCTGCTGTCGCGCATCCTCGCGCAGGCCATCAACGTCCTCGGGGGCGGCGCCGGCTCGATCGCGCTGTGCGAGCCGGGCGGCGAGCTCCGGTTCCGCACCGTCCAGGGTCCGGCAGCACCGAAGCTGATCGAGCGCACGCTGCCGCACGGCACCGGCCTGCTCGGCTGGGCGATCGCGCACCGCACGGCGGTGATCGTCGACGATCCGAGCAACGATCCGCGGCACGCCGCCGACGTCGCCAAGGAGTCCGGCGTGTCGCCGCAGCACCTGATGATCGCGCCGCTCGTCGAGGGCGACGACGTCATGGGCGGCATCGAGATCATCGACCAGCGCCGGCGGGCGCGCGACGGCGACGGGCCGTGGAGCGATGACGACCTCAAGCTGCTCGTGTTGATCGCCGCGCAGACCGCGAGTGCGATCGGCCACGCGCGGCGGCGCAGCGAGCAGAGCAACCGCGATCGCCTCGCCTCGATCGGCCGGATGCTCGCGGGCCTGCTCCATGATCTGAAGACGCCGATGACGATCATCTCGGGGTACGCGCAGCTCATGGCGTCGTCCGACGAGGCCGCGCAGCGTGAGAAGTACGTCGAGCAGATCCAGCGCCAGTTCGACCTGATGGCGGGCATGACGCGCGAGGTCCTCGCATTCGCGCGCGGCGACAGTGACCTCGTGATGCGCAAGGTCTACGTCAACCGCTTCACCGAGGAGCTGACGACGCAGCTCGGCGCCGCGGTCGCCGGGCGCGGGATCGACTTCGAGGTCGAAGCGCGCTACGACGGAGTGGCGTTCTTCGACGAGCAGAAGCTGATGCGCGTGTTCCACAACCTGACGAGCAACGCGGTGGAGGCCATGCCGGAAGGCGGCCAGCTGCGCGTCCGCGTCGAGCGCGACGCCGACGATCTCGTGTGGAGCGTCCGCGACAACGGGCCCGGCATCCCGGCGGCGGTCCACGCGCGGCTGTTCGAGCTGTTCGCGACCGGCCGCAAGGGCGGCACCGGCCTCGGCCTCGCGATCGTCAAGCGCGTCGTCGACGATCACAAGGGCACGATCACCTGTGATACCGGCGCGACGGGCACGACGTTCACGATCCGGATGCCCGCGACGCGGATCATCGATCCCGACTGACACGCCATGCTGGCGATCCGCGGAGTCTCCAGGTCCTTCGGGCGAGCGGCGGACGCGCGGCGCGCGCTCGCGGGCGTCACCCTCGACGTCCGCGCCGGCGAGGCCGTGCTGCTCGTCGGCCGCAACGGCGCCGGCAAGACGACGCTGCTGCGGATCGTGACCGGCTTCCTCGATCCCGACGCCGGCGAGGTCACCATCGACGGCATCGCGGTCGCGAGCGAGCGCGCCCGAGCCCAGGCCCGCGTCGGCTATCTCCCCGAGCACGCGCCGTCGCCGGTCGAGCTCACGGTGCGTGATCACCTGATCCTGCGCGCGCGCCAGAAAGGGCAGGGCGTCGAGGCCGTCGCCGCGGCGGCGAAGACCGTCGCGATCGAGGCCGAGCTCGGCCGTCCGATCGGCACGCTGTCGAAGGGCTTCCGCCAGCGGGTCGGGCTCGCCGACGCGCTGCTCGGCGGGCCGCCGCTGCTCGTGCTCGACGAACCGACGAGCGGCATGGATCCGATCCAGACCAAGGAGCTGCGCGAGTACCTCACGTCCGCGGCGCGCGATCGCGCGGTGCTGATCTCGAGCCACGCCGTCGCGGATCTCGAGGCGCTCGCGACCCGCGTCGCCGTGCTGCGCGCGGGCGAGCTGATCGCGGTCGATACCCCGGCCGCGCTGTGCAAGCAGACCGGCGTGACGAAGCTCGAGGACGCCGTCGTGATCCTCCTCGGCGAGGAAGCCGCCGCGTGAAGGCAGCCGTGCGCGCGGCGTACTGGGTGTGGCGGCGCGAGCTCCACGTGATGATGCGCGCGCCGATCCTCTACGTCGTCGGCGGCGTGTTCCTCGTCGTCCAGGGCGTCGCCTTCGCGGGGCTCGTCGGCGCGCTCTCGGATCCGCGCAAGCCGGCGCCGCTCGGCGCGCTGCTCGAGGGCCAGCTCGCCGGCACGCTGCTGACGTGGGTGCTCTCGCTCGTGGTGCTCACCCTGCTCGGGATGCGCACGATCGCGGAGGACAAGCGGAGCGGCGCGTGGGAGCTGCTGCTGACCGCGCAGGTCGGCGAGGGCGCCGCGGTCGTCGGCAAGTGGCTCGCCGCGAGCACCCTGTACGCCATCCTCTGGCTGCCGACCCTCGCGTACCTGGGCGTCGTCGCGATCTATCGCGCCGACGACGGCGGCTGGGACGTCGCCGCGATCGCCTGCGGCTACGCCGGGGCGATCGCGATCGGCGCCGCGCTGCTCGCGTGGTCGGTGGCCGCGAGCGCGGCGATGTCGTCCACCCTGGGGGCCGGAGCCCTGGGGTTCGCGCTCTTGATCGGCATCTTCCTGATCGGCGAGCTGCCGAGCCTGTGGCCGGAGCTCGATCCGGGCCTCGCGAGCGTGCTCGCCGGGGTGTCCGTGCGCAGCACCGCGCTCGCGTTCGCGCGCGGCGAGATCACGGGCGGCGCCCTCGTGCTCGTCGGCGGGCTCGCGGTGCTCGGGCTGGCGCTGGCGATCACGCTCGCGTGTGCCGGCCGGCGCCGCAGCGCCGAGGTCCGCACCCGCACGCTCGGCACGCTCGCCCTCGCCGCGATCGCGCTGCTGGCCGGCGCGCTCGCGGCGCGGCATCCGGCCCGGCTCGACGTCAGCGCGGATCGTCGCAACACGCTCGATCCCGCGACGATCGCGGTGCTCGCGGCGCTGCCGGGGCCGGCGGCGCTGACGATCGTGCGGCCGACGCTGGG
>JALZOI010000091.1 GCA_030857245.1 Myxococcota bacterium | reverse complement strand
GTCTCGGGCGGCGTCTGTTCGCGCGCGGCGAACAGGCGGCGCTCCGGGTCACGCGCGGGACCGGCGGCGATCGGCGCGCGTCCCGCTCGTGCGGCGACGACCGTGCGCGACTCGTCCGCGCCGGTCGGCTTGCGAGCGATCTGCGTCTCGACGGACCGCAGATCCGCGGCGACGTCGGACGAGCGCACGACGACGACGCTGCTCGGGAATGTGGTGCGCGCCTCCTGCTGGAGGCTCGAATCGGTGATCACGACGGCGTAGGACGTCCGCTTCGCGGTGTCCGCGGTGCGAGCGACCTCGACGCGGTGGCCGGCGTTCGCGAGATCACGCTCGAGGCGGCGCGGCGGACTGCCGAGCAACAGCACCTCGGAGGGGTTCGACGTGCGCGGAACGGCCTTCCGTGGAGCGGAGCTCTTGATGGTGAGCTTCACGCCGCACGCATCCGCCGCAGGCGCGTGCAGTTCGACGACGAGGAGAGCCAAGACTCCGGCGAAGCCGGCAAGATTCCGTTTCATCACGCGCCTCCTGGCACCATCGATCCCGCTCGACGGTACAGGCTAGATTGTTAACAGAGCGACGATCGTCTCGCAAGGAGAGGGTGCTCGCGCGATCCCATGCTCCGTGTAGGTAGCGTGTGCGTGTGGGTAGAACCGAACCGAGCGTCCACATGTGTGCCGAGGCAGCGCGTCGCGAGTCGTCGCGACGCGGGCGCTTCAGGCGACGTAGAGCGCGGTGAACGACTCGTCGAGCAGATCATCATCGTGATCCGCGGCGAACCGGCCGAGCGCTCCGTCGACCGCATGCTCCTCGGGGAAGAACAGGTGGACCGCGAGCGTCTGCTTGCCGGCACGCGCCTTCTTGGGACCGAGTCGGACGAGGATGTCGGTGAGGCGTCCCGGGATCACGGTGATCGCGACGGTGGACGCGGTCGAGAACACGCGCCACAGCCCGAGCCCGGCGCCGCCGCGGCTCTCGTCGAGTGACACGTCGCTGCTGTTGCACCGCTTGAGGACGCCCAGCAGGCGCTTGCGCGTCAGGGCACCGAACGGATCGCGGATCCGGAAGTACACACTGCCCGGCTCGGCTGCGTAGCTGATCTCGCACGCGTGCTCGGGTGGCAGCTCGACATCCTGGGTGCGGGGCACGGCGTGCGTGAAGTAGCCGGCTTCGACCGGCGCGTCGTAGAGCGCGTTGGTGACGAGCTCCTCGGCGACGTCGCAGATCGCAGCGATCGTCCGCGGGGCGACGCCCTGCGCCGTGAAGAACTCGCGCATGCGCTCGAACCGGGCCTCGCGCCGCGCCGAGCTGGCGAGCAGTGCGATGCGACCGACCGAGCTCGAGCCGAACACGTCGTGCTCGGGCCCGATGTGGAGGCGCTCGAGCAGGGTCGCGAGGTGAGAGCGAGCGAACGGCGTCGAGAGCAACGTCGCGATCACGACGTGCGAGAGCCACGGAAACGCCTCGAACGTACGCACCGCGTCCGCGAGCGTGTCATCGATGATGCCGACGATGATGACGTTGCGCCGCTCGCTCTCGACCTGCGCGAGCAGATCGAGATCGACGAACGCGACGGTGAACTTGCGATCCGCCATCGCCGCCATGAAGTCCGCGCGACTCGTGACGTGGACGCACGGTCCCGGGAACGCGGCGCAGATCGGGGCAGCGTGGGCTTCCCTGGCGAAGACCAGCGAGTACGGCGATTCCCCCACCTCAGAACTATGAACCGAAAGATCGGCGCAGACAACTCCTCGCACGTTGCCGCGGCTGCGAAGATCGCTCCCCCACCAGGAGACTCTCAGGGCACGGGTGCAACGGTCTTGCGGGCCAGCGCCGCCGCGTGCTCGACCGTCGTGAACACCAGCCCGTCGGCGAGCTCCTTGCGCGCGCGGACTTGCTGCATCGCGTCGCCGATGCGACCGGCGTACTCGGCGGCGGTCTCCTGGTGGAAGCCGAGCACCACGAACATGTCGCGGGTCGGGGCGGCGCGCAGCGCCGCGTGCGCCGCCTCGAAGATCGCCACCATCTCGGCGGCGGTGGCGTAGTCGGCGAAGGCCGCGATGGGCATCTCGAGGAGCTGGCCACCGGGGACCTGCACGAGGAACGGTTGCGTCATCGTCTCGACGCGCGGCCAGATCGCCGCGATCCGCTTCGGCAGGACCTCGGCCTTGCGCTCGTCGAGCTGCCGGTGATCGGTGGCAGAGGAGTCGACCGTGTAGCCCTCGTCGCGGATCGCCTGCAGCACCTTCGGGGTGCCGAGATAGCCGCCGGCCCGGAACGTCTTCGACACCGGCAGCCGCGCCTCCTCCAGGAGGCGCCGGGACGTGCGGAGCATCGCGCGCAGGTCAGCGACGCTGTAGGCATCGAGGTCGGTATCGAACCCCACATCGCCGTCCTCGAACTCGAGCAGCTTGTCGGTCCCGGTCAGGAAGGACGGGCTCAGCTTGGGTTCGATGCCGCTCGCCTGCGCGAGCGATCGCCACGCGTGGAGATGGAGCGCGAGCTCGTCACCCGGGTGCAACACCTCGGTGATCGACCGAGCCGCCGCCGGGTCCGGCTCCGCCTTCGTGAAGTACGCGGCAGACACGAAGTGCGTCAGCGGTGCGGCGCCGAGGCCCGTGCGCAACGCATCGAGCGCATCGAGCCCTTCGGGGGAGATGTAGGCACCTTCCCAGTCGATCGTGAACGCGACGACGACGCGGCCCTTCGTCTCCTCGGCAGGCGCCTTCGACGACGAGCAGCCAGCGATCAGCACGGTGGCGATGAACGCCCAGATATGGGTGGGCATGAGATTACGCTCCAGAAAGTCTGATAAATTGCTGATCCATTTCACGCTCGTTGATCGGGGAGATCATCATGACGCAACGCCAGGCTAGTTTCAGCGTCGCTGTGTTCGTCGCGCTCGTCATTCTCAACGCATCGGCGAACGACGCCCAGGCGCAGGCCTGGGTGGGTGGCCAAGGCTCGCTCGATCTCGCCCTCGACTACAACCTCGGGAAGTCGACCAAGGTGATCGGTGACGGTGCCACGTTCGCCGACGCAGGGTCGACGACGCACCAGCTCACCGTCGGTGCGGAGTACGTCCCGATCCCGAAGCTCGCCGTCACGGTCGCGGTCCCCGTCGTGTTCCTCAAGTACGACGGCAACCAGACGGCGTATGAGCATGAGGGCGGCGGCCGCTACGATGACGGCGACCTCCACGGCACGCTGACCGATGTCCGCGGCGGGGTGCGTTACCAGCTCCTCGAGGAGCCGTTCGCGCTCAGCCCGCACCTCGCGGTCTCGATCCCGGTCGCCGACTACGAGACGGTCGGCAACACGGTCGCGGGCCGCCACCTCAAGGCGCTGCACGCCGGGCTCGGTGCCGGGTACGTCATCGGCAACGCGACGTACGTGCACCTCATGTACGAGTTCAGCCTCGTCGAGAAGTACGACCGGACGCCCGACACCGCGAAGCACAGCCAGAACCGCAGCGACCTCGCCTTCACGATCGGGCACAAGCTGCTCGACCATCGGCTCGATCTCCACGCCGACGCGAACATGCGGAAGGCGCACGGCGGCGTCAGCTTGCGCGCGCAGAGTACCCTGACCGACGACGAGGAGCTCTATCACGACGCGATCCTCAAGGAGGACATCGTCCTCGTCGGTGGCGGTATCGGCTACCAGGTCTCGAACTCGTTCAGCTTGAGCCTCTCGGCGCGGTTTTTTCTGACCGGCACGAACACCCAGAACGCCAGCGTCGTCGCACTCGGCGCAGCGTGGAGCCCGCTGCTCTGATCGGCGCGTTCGGACGGTAAACGACCCGTGTTACCGTGGTCGGCGCTGTCGATGAACGCCTTGTCTCGCTGGCCGCCCGCTTCCCGGGTACCTTGAGGAGACCGATGCGGAGGAAGTCGAGGCGGCTAGATCTCGTCGCGCTGGCCCTCGCGAGCCTGCTGACGAGCCTCGCGCACGCCAACGGTCGGCCGCCCGAGACCAACGGTGTGTACTTTCAGCCGACGGACCCCGACGCGCTCTACGTCCGCGCCACCTTCGGGCTGCTGATCAGTCGCGACGACGGCTGCTCGTTCCGCTGGGTCTGCGAGCAGAGCATCGGCTACGGCGGCACCTTCGACCCGACGTACGCGCTCGGCCGCGACGGCGCGGTGTTCGCGACGACGTTCGCCGGCCTCCGGGTCAGCCGCGATGGGGGCTGCAGCTTCACGACCGCGACTGCCGAGCTGCCCGCCGGTGCGCCCGGCCGGATCGCCGACATCTGGGTCGACGCGCTCGACGTGGGACCGACCGGCGAGGTCTGGGCCGCCACCGCCGAGAGCGGCCGGATCAACGATGTCTACCGCTCGACCGATGGCGGCGTCACGTTCGCGTCGGCGGGACGCGCCTCGCCCGACATCTGGTGGAAGAGCCTCCGCGTCGCGCCGTCGGACGCCATGCACGTGTACGTCACCGGCTATCAGGTGACCCCGACGCCCTCCCCCCACCTGGTCGCGACGACCGATGGCGGGCAGACCTGGACGCCGGCCCCACTGACGGGTGTGGCGGTCGCCACGACGCCGGTGATCCGCATGGTCGCGATCGATCCCGCGAACCCGGCGCACGTCTACGTGGTCTCGCTCGACGTGGACGGACCGGGTGCCGATCGCCTGTATCGCTCGACCGACGCCGCCGCGACGTTCACCGAGGTCCTCCGGACGAGCTCTCCCGTCGCGAACGTCGTGGTCAGCGGCACGACCGTGCTCGTCGCGAGTGGCCGCGGTGGCACGTTCCGCTCGGACGACGGCGGCGCGAGCTTCGCGCAGGTCACCACCCCACGGCTCGGCTGCCTCGGGCAGCGCCCCGACGGCACGCTGTTCGGCTGCGGGCCCAACTGGGATCCCGACTTCATGGCGGTCGCTCGCTCCGAAACCGGCGGCGCCTGGCAGAAGATCTTCCGGTTCGTCGAGCTCGCGGGGCCGCTGGCGTGCCCGGCCGGCACGCCAGGCCACGACGTCTGCGAGCCGATGTGGCCCGCGATCAAGGCGCAGTTCGGCGCGACCGGGCCGACCTGCGCGTCGGCGACGGATCTCGGCGTCGATACGGTGGCCGAGCCGCCGACGCCGGGTGGCTGCTGCGATGCCGGTGATGGCGCGCCTCTCGGGCTCGGCCTGCTGACGCTCGTGACGGCCGGCTGGCTGCGGCGTCGTCGCCGCTGACGAGCTCGGCCGCCGCCCGCCCTCCGAGAGCGGGAGAGATTGGCCGCCAAGAGCGCCAAGAACGCCAAGAAAACCTCAAGGACCAGGGGGCGACCTTTCTTCTCTTCGGATCCTTGGCGTCCATTGGCGGCCTTGGCGGCCAATCCCCGGCTCAGCTCGTGGTCGGCTCGCCGCCGCTCGTGACGTCGGCAGCCGGGATCATGGTCGCCGTGACCGGCTCGAGCACCGGATCCGGCTTCGACAGGATCGCGAGGAGCTGCTCGAGCCGGACCGGCTTGACGAGGTGCGCGTCGAAGCCGGCGTTGATCGCCGTCGCGCGATCCGCCTGCTGCCCGTAACCCGTCAACGCGACCAGCGTGACGTGGTGATGCTTGGACTGGGCGCGCACCCGCCGCGCGACCTCGAAGCCGTCGATCCCGGGCAGGCCGACGTCGACGACCGCGGCGTGCGGTCTGAAGTCGTCGATCAACGTCAGCGCCGCCAGGCCGTCGGCCGCCGCGCGGACGTCGAACCCCGCGCGCACCAGCAGCGCCAGCATCATCTCGCGGGTGTCGTCGTTGTCCTCGACGAGCGCGATCCGCGAACCGCGCGGGAGGGCCTTGCCGCGCTTGAGGACGGCGAGCTCGTCGATCTCGCTCGTGCTGAGCGGGAGCCGGACGGTGAACGCGCTGCCCTTGCCCTCCCCCTCGCTCGCAGCCTCGATCGTGCCGCCGTGCATGTCGATCAGCGAGCGTGCCAGGGTCAGCCCCACCCCGATCCCGCCCTGCGCCCGGTCGATCGTGCGGCTCGACTGCACGAACAGCTCGAACACCGCCTTCAGCATGTCGGCCGGGATCCCGACACCGTCATCCTTGATCCGGATCATCGCATCGGTTCCCTCGCGGGTCGCCTGGAGGACGACGCTGCCCCCGCGCGGCGTGTACTTCGCCGCGTTCGTTAACAGATTCACGCAGACCTGCTGGAGCCGCGCGGCATCGCCGTCGATCGTGAGCGGCCGCGCGTCGATCTCGAACGTGAAGCGGAGCTCGCTCGCGGTCATCATCGAGCGCACCGCCGCGGCGGCCTCCTCGACGACGGCCCGCAGATCCATCGGCAGCTTGCGGATCTCGACCTTGTTCTGCGTCACGCGGCTCGCCTCGAGCAGATCGTCGAGCAGCCGCGCCATCTGGTTCGACTGGCGATCCACGACCTCGATGAGCCGCGTTTGCTCGTGCGCGAGGTTCACGCCCTTGAGCAGCTGCGTCGCGGTGACCACGGATGCGAGCGGGTTGCGGAGCTCGTGCGACAGCATCGCGAGGAACTCGTCGCGGCGCAGGACCGACTCGAGGAGCTTCTCCTCGCCGATCTTCTGCTCGGTGACGTCACGGCAGATGCCGATCACGCCGACCACCTCGGCGTGCTTGCCGCGCAGCGGCAGCCGGGTCGCGAGGTCCCACTGGGGGAGCCCGTCGGCGCGCGTCCGGCGCTCCAGCTTGTAGTGCTGCGCCTCGCCCGTGCGGAGCACATCCTCATCGGCGTGGTGGAGCTCGAGCGCCGTGGCCTGGTCCGGCATCTCGAACGGCGTCCTGCCGATGGCGGCCGCCGGATCGGCGAGGCCCAGCCGCGTGGTCAGCGCCGGGTTCGCGCGGATGAACGTGCCGCGCATGTCGCGGAAGTAGATCGCGTCGGGCACGCTGCTGAGCAAGCTGTCGAGCAGGTAGCGCTCGTGGAACAGCGCGTCCTCCGCCGCCTTGAGCCCGCTGATCTCGATGAAGGTGACCACCGCGCCCGAGGTGCCGCCCTTCGCGCGATACGCGAGGATGCGGAGGTAGAACGATCGCCCGCGGTGATCGCGCACCTCGCGCTCGACACGCGTGCCGGTCGCGAGCACCTGCCGGAGGTCCGCGACGAGCTCCGGATACTGCATGTTGCTCGTGAACGTCTCGATCGAGCGGCCGAGATCGTGCGGCATCAGGTTGAAGGTCTCGGCGACCTGCGGCGTGAACTTGCGGATCCGCAGCTGCTCGTCGAGGAAGATCGTGCCGACATCCGTGCTCGCCAGCAGGTTGTCCATGTCGTTGGTGAGCTCGGTGAGCTGCGCGATCTTGCTCTGGTACTCGGCGTTGACCGTGTAGAGCTCCTCGTTGACGCTCTGGAGCTCCTCGTTCGTGCTCTGGAGCTCCTCGTTCGAGGACATCAGCTCCTCGTTGGACGCCTGGAGCTCCTCGTTGCCGGTCTCGAGCTGCTCGATCGCGGCCTGGAGGTTCTCCTTCGTGTAGTCGAGCTCGGCCTCGAGCGCGCCGAGCTGATCCCGCGTGACGTCGCTGATCTCGATCGGCGGCTCGGGCGCCACCGCGGCGGCCTTGCCCGCCGGCAGCATGAACGAGATCAGGATGTGCGCGATCTCGCTGTTGCGGGCCACGACGCGGCGCAACGAGATGTCGTACGGACCTGCCTGCCCACCGGCCGTGGCGCGCACGTTCTTGAACACGATGGTCGCGGAGGCCAGGGCCGCCCGCCGCAGCCCTCCCGCGAGCACGAGCCGGAGGTCATCGTCGACCTGATCGAGGATCGCGAGACCCTGCCGGCCATCGCGCGCCTGGAGGAACTTGCTCGCCCCGCCGAACGCGTGGACGAGCTCGTGGCGATCGTTGACGAGCAGGCTCGGTGGCATGACGTCCTCGAGCAGGACGTCGTAGGTGGCCAGCAGGTTCGACATCGAGAACCGCGCGAACGGGCTCGTGGCGGCGTCCTTGCCGGGCGCCGGATGCTCGCTCGCGCGGCGCGGTCGGAGCCGCGCCTCGACCGGCGTGCGGACCTCGCTGTGCTTGCGATACATCCGCCAGTGCTGATCGACGGTCTCGAAGTCCTTGAGCAGGGCGCCGGGGCTCTCGCTCGGGCCGAGGAACATGATCCCGCCGCGGTTGAGCGCGAAGTGGAACTGGTTCAGCACCTTCTGCTGGATCGGTGGCTGGAGGTAGATCAGCATGTTCCGGCAGCTCACGAGATCGACGCGCGTGAACGGCGCGTCCTTGATCACGTTGTGCGGCGCGAACACGATCGCCTGCCGGAGCTCGGGGACCAGGTGGAAGCACGTACCGCTGCGGATGAAGTACCGATCGCGGCGCTCGGCCGAGACGTTGACGAGCGAGGTCTCCGGGTAGAACGCGCGGCCCGCCAGCTCGATCGAGCCCCGGTGGACGTCGGTCGCGAAGATCTGGAACGACAGGTCGGGTCGCTCGGCGGTGAGCTCGTGGAGCAGGATGGCGATCGAGTACGCCTCCTCGCCGGTCGCACAGCCGGCGACCCAGACGCGCAGCGCCCGCCCCGGGACGCACTGGCTCAGCAGCTCCGGCAGCACGCGCCGTTCGAGGAGCTCGAAGGCCTGCTCGTTGCGGAAGAACCGGGTCACCCCGATCAGCAGATCGCGATAGAGCACGTCGAGCTCCGAGCGCTCGGTGCGCAGGCGGGTCACGTACTGCTGGATGTCGGCGAGGTTCGAGAGCTGCAACCGGCGCTCGATCCGGCGGGTCACGGTGCTCGGCTTGTAGTGCGTGAAGTCGAGCCCGAACTCCTGCTCCAGCATCCGGTAGACGTCGTCCAGCGCGGCCGAGCCCGGCGTCTCGCGCGAGCGCACGGGGCGGGTGCTCGCGGGCTTCGTGGCCAGCCGCTGCAGGTGACTCTCGAGGAGCTTCGGCATCTGCTGCGGCGGCACGAGCCAGTCCGCGACGCCCGCGTCGTGCGCGGTGCGCGGCATGCCGTCGAACTGGGCACTCTCGAGGTCCTGCACGAGCACGAGCCCGCCGGCCTCGTGGACATCGCAGATCCCGCGCGAGCCGTCGGAGCCGGTCCCCGACAGCACGATCGCGACCGCGCGCGCGCCGCAGTCCTGCGCGAGCGAGCGGAAGAACACGTCGATCGGGAGCGTCAGCTCCTGCTGGCGATCGCGTTCGCTGAGCAGCAGCCGGCCTCCGGAGATGATCATCTCCTTCTTGGGCGGGATCAGGTACACGTGACCGGCCACGACGAGCATGCCGTTCTCGACGAGGTGGATCGGCAGCCGGGTGTGCCGCGCGAGCAGCTCGTCCATCAGGCTCTTGAAGTCGGGCGACAGGTGCTGGACGACCACGAACGCCATCGCGGTGTCGGCCGCGACGTGGTCGAAGAAGTGCTGCAGCGCCTCCAGCCCGCCGGCCGACGCACCGAGTCCGACCACCATGAGCTCGGGGCCGTCCGGACCGCCGCCGCCCGCCGTATCCGCGTTTTGATCTGCCATAGGCACCACTCCCATTCGCCGTTCGCCGCCCGAGATGACCGCTCGCCGCCCGAGCTGAGCGACCACCGCCCGAGATGACCTTCCACGCCCCGCGCCGCGGCGGGGCGTCGTCGCCTTCCATGCAGAGCGGCTCCACCCGAGGAGCGGCCCGGAAGTCGAGGTCGCTGCGAACCAGGTGCAAGCGCGGGGCCCCCGTGATGGGGCTCTCACCAGCGCCTCGGGGGCCTACTCGACGGCGGGCGCGGGACGCGAGGCCTGGCGCGGTGCGCGAGCGGGCGTCTGCGCGCGGGCGCAGTGAGCGGGAGAGATTGGCCGCCAGGCGCGCCAAGAGCGCCAAGGAAGGTTGAAGGACCAGGGGCGCACCCACCGACGTTTCTTCTCTTCGGATCCTTGGCGTCCAGTGGCGGCCAAGGCGGCCAATCTCCGGGGGCTCAGGGCTCGAGGCGCGCGAGCTCGGCCATCGCGCGTGCGATGCCGTCCTTCTGCGGGACGCTCGCCATCTCGAGCGCGTCCGCGAGGCCGACGCCGGGGATGTGCGCGCCGGCGAGCAGCTTCGGCGGGGCGTAGAGCTCGTAGAACAGCTCCTCGGTGATCCGCCGGATCAGGTGCTCGCCGAAGTTCGTGATCTCGGTGTCCTCGTTGACGCAGAGCACGCGGCGCGTCTTGCGCACGCTCTCGACGATCGCGTCCCAGTCGTACGGGTGCAGCGAGCGCAGGTCGACGATCTCGGCGTCGATCCCGTCGGCCGCGAGCTCGTCGGCGGCGGCGACGCACATCGGCACGTTGCGACCGTAGGTCAGCACCGTGAGCTGCGAGCCCTCGCGCGCGATCCGCGCCTTGCCGATCGGGATGTAGAGCTCCTCGAGGGCGGGCCACTCGGGCTGCCACTTCGTGCGGTCGCCGAGCGGCGCGTCGATCATCGTCGACAGCGCCTTGTCGTTGCCGGGCTCGCCCGGGATCTCCTCGCCCGGGCGCCCCTTGACGCGCAGCAGCGCCTTCGGCACGAGGAACATCACGGGGTTCGGATCCTGGATCGCGCTGAGCAGCAGCCCGTACGCGTCGAGCGGGTTCGACGGCATCACGATCTTCCAGCCCGGGATCCGGGTGGCCTGCGCGTCGAACGAGTGCGAGTGGTAGATGCTGCCGCGGATGCCCGCGCCGACGGGCGTCATCATCACGAGCGGCACGTTCCAGTCGCCGCCGCTCGACCAGTACGTGTTGCCGGCGATCTTGAGCAGATCGATCGTGTTGAACGCGTAGTCGCAGAACTGGATCTCGGCGATCGGCTTGCGGCCCGCCAGCGCCAGCCCGATCGCGGTGCCGATGATGCCGCGCTCGTCGAGCGGGGTGTTCCATGCGGTCTTCAGCCCCTGGGTCGCCGTGAACACGCCGCCGAGCGGCGGCCCCACGTCCTCGCCGAAGATGTCCGTCACGCCGAGCTTCGTCTCGCCCACATGGAGAGCCATGCGGATCGCCTGGACCATGGTCGCCATCTCAGCGCTCTCCCGCGACGTGGTTCTTGTCCGCGAACACGTAGTCCCAGATCGAGCTGGCCTCGGGCGCGGGCTCCGAGCGCACCCGCTTGCTCGCCTCCGCGAGCTCGTTCGTGTAGGTCTCGCGCCGCTCGTCCATCTGCGAGCGCGTCATCAGCTGGCGCGCCTCGAGCGTCCGCTCGAACCTGTCGACGCAATCGATCTCGTCGGCGACCAGGTTGGCGCCGCTCGCCGACGAGTGGCCCCGCAGCCGCGACACCATCGCCTCGAGGAGGTACGGCTTCCGCTCGGTCCGCACGTAGTGGAGCGCCTCCTGCAGCGCGAGGTAGCTGGCCTCGGGATCGTTGCCGTCGATCACCGCGGTCGGCATGTTGAACGCCTTGCCGCGCTCCGCGATCTGGTCGTAGCCGTGCTGGCCCGCGAACGGCGTCGAGATGCCGTAGCGGTTGTTCGTCACGATCATGAGGAGCGGCAGCTCCTGGCCCTTGCGCGAGCTCCACACGAGCGCGGTGGCGAAGTCGCCCTCGGCCGTGCCGGCGTCGCCGCCCTGGACGATGGTGATGCCCTTGGCTCCGGACCCGGCCCGCTGCGCGCGCGCGGTGCCGATCGCGATCGAGAACTGCACCTCGATCGGGGAGCTGACCGGCGCGACGTTCCACTTGCGGACCGAGAAGTGACCGGCGAAGTTGCGCCCTCGCGAGTACGGGTCGGTCGCGACGTTCTTCATCTGGCGCAGCGAGTCGACGGGGTCGGCGCCGAGCGCGAGCAGCACGCCGCTGGCGCGGTAGTGGAGGTGCAGGTAGTCGTGGTCGAGGCCCTCGCCCTTGTTGGTGAGCAGGCCGAGCGGCACGTTGAAGGCTTCCTCGCCGGGCCCGCCGATCCAGAAGTAGCCGTCACCCTGCTTGTACATGGTGATCAGGCGCTCCTCGAGGACGCGCGTGCGGAGCATCAGATCGTAGATCCGGAGGGCGAGCTCGGCGGGGAGCCCCACGGACTTCGGTGAGGCGGCAACCGAGACTGACTGGCCGAGAGAGCTCATACGTCGGGGTGTTTACCTCGAACCGTCGGGTCGTGGCCGCTTGCCCGCGCGCAGATCGCCTGCTGACCCAAGACCTCACGGGGGCAGGCCGTCGCAGGCGTTGTCAGCGTCATCCCGACCTGGCCGGGGGTTGCGGGGGGGCGCCCGCGGGTCAGTCGACGCGGGCCCGGCTGAGCTGGAGCTCCTTGCGGTCGAGCTCGAGGCTCTTCAGGGTCGGCAGCAGCACCCGGGTCACGAACTGGCGGCCGCCGTAGATCCGGTGGCGCTCGATCATCTCGCCCTTGCGGTGCCAGTCCGGGATCAGGTCGTGAGCCGGCATCTCGAAGTGCTGCAGCACGAACGCGATGTCATCGACCGTGCCCGTCCGATCCGCCGTCAGGTACTCCTTCACGCAGTCCACGAACATGCGGTGATGGAGGCCCTCGTCGCTGGCGATCAGCAGGATCAGCTTCTGCAGCGCGGCGTCCCCCGCGGGCGACGTGAGCTTCGAGAGGTTCACGTAGTTGAGCTGGGTCGCAAGCTCCTGGAACATCGAGTAGATCAGCATCCGGCGCGGGGTCTCGAAGGGCAGCTGCCACTCCGCGCTGAGCAGGCGATCGTTGAGCCGCTCCATCTCCTGCGGGGTCCGGCGACCCGAACGGATCAACCACTCCTCGATCACCATCGAGTGCTTGGACTCCTCGTAGCACCAGTTGGTGAGGAACCAGGCCATGCCGTGGTTCTGCCGGTTGAGCGCGATCAGCTTGGAGCTGTAGTCCGGCAGGTACATCTCGACCGAGTAGAACGCCTCGAGGATCTCGACGAGGTCCTCGTCGACCGCGCGGTGCTTGACCTCGTCCCACGGGATCCCGTCGACGACGTTCCACCGGCGCTTCTTCTCGGCGTGGTCGAAGAAGGTGCGGTAGAGCGTGCGGAACCCGACGTCCGGAGTCGCGGTTTCAGGTACAGCGACCGCGACAGCAGGCTCGGACATGCGCGCAGCGTAGCGACAACGGACGGCGGGCGCGGATCGAGCCGGACACGATTTCGTCATACCGCGCCGGCTCCGGCGAGGTCTCCGCGAGGCTTCCGCGAGACCTCCGCGAGATCGGGCGCCTACTCGTAGACGATCGTGACCGCGTCGGTCATGGCGCCGCGCGCGACCATCACCCGGTGCGCGCCCGGCGTCGGGATCCAGCGCTCCGCGGGCTCGCCATCGATGGTCCACCGGAGATCCGGCCCCGCCGGGATCGCGGTGAGCGGCGGCCGCTGCGCCTGCGGCGCGCGATGCGGCTCGAGGACGAAGCGTGCGCCCTCGACGGGATACGCGATGCTGACCGCACCGCCCACGACCGGGGCGTCACAGCGCATCGGCGCGACGCGCCCGTACGACCGGGCCCAGGATCGCACCGAGCGCGGGTAGACGACGGTCGGCACGCCACACACCACCTGGTGCCAGTCACAGGTCTCGGCCGGGACGTGGCCCGCGACGAAGAGCTCTCGCTTGTGGTGGTCGCAGTGCGGGCCGGGTCGCTTGCCCGACACCGGACAGATGGACGCTGTCATGACGGTCGCGGGACGCGGGGGCGCCGTCGGATCACCGTGGCGCGCCGCGATCGCCGTGTACGCGGCGCGCACGAGCGGCGTCGCGCCATCCGTGGACATCACGTGGTGCGTCGGCGAGCCATCGAAGTTGCCGGCCCACACGCCGACCGTGTACTCGCGCGTCGCGCCGATCGCCCACAGATCGGTGTAGGCCTTCGTGGTCCCGGTCTTGAGCGCGACCGGGAACGGCAAGCTGAGCGGGACGCGATCGCCGAACATCGGCTTGCGCGCGTCCGGATCGCTGAGGATGTCGAACAGGAGATAGGAGATCTCCTCGGAGAACACCCGCTCGCCGATCACCGCGGGCTCGGTCCAGGTCGCGCCGTCGCTCGCGGTCGCCTGCTCGATCGCGCGCGGCACGATCGGGCGGCCGCCGCGCCCGAACGTCGAGAACGCGGCGGTGAGATCGAGGAGCCGGGTCTCGGCGTGCCCGATCGCGAGGCCCCAGTCGTAGGCGGCGTCGGGGCGATCCAGGGTCGAGAGGCCGGCGGTCCGCAGCTTGCGCAGCACGGTGTCGACGCCGACCCGCTGCAGCGTATGCACCGCCGACAGGTTGTACGAGCCCGCGAGCGCCTCGCGGTAGCGCGCGAACCCGTGGCTGCGGACGTCCTTGATGTAGAACTGGTGCGCATCCTCGGGGAGCACGACGTCCTCCGCGATGGTCGCCGGGGTGTCACCTCGCTCGAACGCGGCGCCGTAGACGAAGGGCTTCAGCGTCGAACCCGGCCGGAGCCGCGCGGTGACGCCGTTGAACGCACCGTGGTTCGCGCGGTCGGCGTAGTCGCGCGAGCCGACGAGCGCGAGGATCGCCCCGTCGGAGTTCCGCAGCACGACGATCGCGGCTTGCGTGACGTTGCGCGACGCCACGCCGTCGACATGGTTGGCGAGCGCGACCTCGAGGTGGCGCTGCAGATCGAGATCGAGCGTGGTCCGGATCGTCGCGCCGCGCCGGAACGCGGGCGGCAGCCGCTCCTTGACGAGCTCGACGAAGTGCGGCGCGCGGAAGCTCGGCCGGTTGCGATCGAGCTCGATCGGCAGCCGCTCCGCGAGCGCGCGATCCTCGGCGGCGAGGTGCCCGTGCTTCTGCATGAGCGCGAGGATGTGGCTGCGGCGGGCCAGCAGCCGGGGGCGCTGGAGGAACGGATCGTAGTAGGTCGGCCCGCGCGGGATCACCGCGAGGAGCGCGGCCTCGCCGATCGACAGCTCGGCGGCGTGCTTCGCGAAGTAGACGTGCGCCGCCTGCTCGGCCCCCCACGCGCCGTTCCCGTAGTACACGCGGTTCAGGTAGTGCTCGAGGATCTCGCGCTTCGAGAGCGAGCGCTCGAGCCGACCGGCGAGCACGAGCTGGCGGAGCTTGCCCGCCCAGCTCCGCGGCGTGTGCGCGGTCAGCCGCACGAGCTGCATCGTGATCGTCGAGCCGCCGAACTCGATCCCGCCGCCGCGCACGTTGAGCCAGGTCGCGCGCCCCAGCGCCGTCCAGTCGACGCCCGCGTGGTCGTAGAAGGCGTTGTCCTCGGAGGCCAGGGTCGCGTTGATCAGGTGCGGCGAGATCTGATCGAGCGAGACCCAGCGCTCGCGGAGCCCCGCACTCGTGGCCTCCTGGCGGAGCAGCAGCCCGTTGGCATCGACCACCGCGAGGGAGGTCGCCTGCGAGCGATCCAGCAGGTGGTGCGGGAAGTCGACGACCCGCACCGCGATCCAGAACGCGACGGCCGCGAGCCCGCCGAGCGCGAGCACGCCACCTGCGAGCCGCCGCGGCCACCGCACGCGCCGGCTGCGCGCGAC
>JALZOI010000611.1 GCA_030857245.1 Myxococcota bacterium | reverse complement strand
GGGCCGGATCACGCAGGGGCGCCGCGCGGCCGCGAGTGCGCTCGCGCAGCTCGTGCGGGGGCGGCGGGATCGCGAGGCCCGCGATGTCCGCGAGCGCCTCGAGTTGCTGCTCGCCGACCGTGACTTCCGGGTCCAGGCCGCGGCCGTCGAGGCCCTCGCCGTCGTCGGCGATCCCGCCGCGATCGAGCCGCTCCGGCGGATGGTCGAGCGCGAGCTCGATGGCCGCCTGCGGCGCCGCGGCAAGGAGGTCATGCGCGATCTCGGCGAGGGTGCCCCGCTCCAGGACGAGGTCCGCCGGCTCCGCGACGAGCTCGGCGAGCTCCGCAGCCTCACCGGTGCGCTCCGCGAGCGGCTCGATCACCTCGAGGCCAAGGACGGCCCGCCGGCACATGACAAGCGCGATCCGCCCGCCGGCTCGAAGGCCCAGAAGGTCGCCGACAAGGCCGCCAAGGCCGACAAGAAGCAGGCCCGGAAGCAGCAGCACCGCGGCTGATCGGCGCCTCACCCGCACCGCGGTCCTGGGCGGCGGATCCGTTGCGCGTCAGCCCACGACGCCCGGCGGGTCGCCGTCCGCGAGCTCGCCGATGATCGCGGCGAACGTCGCCTGCGCGCGCGGCAGCTCGTCGGCACGCAGCGTGACGCCACCGACGACGGCGTGGCCGCCACCGCCGTGGCGTGCGCACAGCTCGCCGATGTCGTGGCGGCGCGGCTTGCCAGCCCACGGGTTCATGCCGACGGAGATCTTGATCGTCTCGGCCGTGCGCGTCGCCGACACCGTGTAGAGGCACGTCGGGTACAGCAGGTACGCGAGGAAGCCCGGGCTGCGCGCGCCGATGTCGGCGAATCGATCGAACACGACAACGTCGCCGTGCCAGACGCCGAGCTGCTGGACGACCTCGAGCTCGCGCATGCGCTCGGCCTCGACGGCGGCGAGCTGCGCCGCCACCTCGGGACGCTCGGCCACCTCGGCGAGCGAGGCGCGCGACAGCCAGTCGACGTAGCGCGCGGTATCGCGGGTCGAGCGGCCGTGGGCGAGCCACGCCGCGAGCCGCTGCGCCGGCGACGTCAGGGCGATCGCCTCCTCGGCGGACGCGAACTTCGCCGCGTCGATCTTGTCGGCCCACCGGATCGCGTCGACGAGGTGCGCCGGCGGCTCCCACTTCCAGCCGCTCGCGAGCGCCCGGCCCATCATGCCCGCGCACGACGCCGCGCTCGGATCGAAGAACCACGTGGGCTGGTGCTGCTGGTCGAACACGGTGCGCAGCGCCGGCGGCTGGAACGCCGTCGGATGGTGATCGAACCACCAGCGCATCCGTGGATCGGCGCAGAACCGGAAGTCGACGCACGCGTGATCATCGGCATCGAGCGGGACGCCCGCGAATGGATCCCCGTCGCTGTGGACCATGCCGACGGCGCGCACGTCGACCTGCTTGTCCATCACGTCGCGATAGAACGCCGCGAACAGGGCGGCCGAGGTCGTGCCATCGAAGCACGCGTCGTGGAAGAAGATCTTGAGGACGCGAGGCACGCCGGCTGGATGATCATACCCCGCTCCGGTGCACGCGGCATGTCGGGCTAGGTGTTACAACCGCCGCATGAACGAGAAGACGCTGGCCTGGTTGCTCTCGGGCCACATCATCGGGGTCCTCGTGTGGGTCGGCGGGTTGTTCGCCGTGTACTGGCTGCTCCGCGTGCACCTCCACGCGCCTAAGGAGATGCACGAGAAGCTCACGCTCCAGGAGCGCTCGCTCGCGCTGATGATGGATCTCGCGGCGGCGCTCGCCATCGGCGCGGGCCTGGCGCTCGCGCTCGGGCAGGAGCCGAACCTGTTCGCGCGCCCGAAGTCGGGCTGGTTCCACATCAAGCTCACCGTCGTCGTGCTCGGCATCCTGCCCGTGCACGGCATGATCCGGGCGCGCATCAAGCGGTTCGGCCAGGGCGAGCTCAAGCCGATCCCGAACTGGATGTGGACGGTGCTGCTCCTCTCGATCGCCGCGATCTCGATCCTCGTGTTCGTCGTCCGCCTGGCGATGCTGCGCGGCTAGATGACGACGATCCTGCACGCCGACCTCGACGCGTTCTACGCGGCGGTCGAGCAGCGGGATGATCCGAAGCTCCGCGGCAAGCCCGTGCTGGTCGGCGGGTCGGCGCGCCGCGGCGTGGTCGCCGCGTGCTCGTACGAGGCGCGCACGTTCGGCATCCGCTCGGCGATGCCGATGGCGGAGGCGCTCCGGCGCTGCCCGCGCGCGATCGTGATGCAGCTCCGCATGGAGCGCTATGCCGAGGTGTCGCACGCCTTCTTCGAGATCCTCGGGGACTACTCACCGGAGGTCGAAGGCCTGTCGCTCGACGAGGCGTTCCTCGACGTCACCGCGAGCGAGCGCCTGCTCGGCGACGGCCCCACGATCGCGCGCGCGATCAAGCAGCGGGTCCGCGACGAGCTCTCGCTCGTGTGCTCGGTCGGCGTCGCGCCGATCAAGCTGGCGGCGAAGATCGCGTCGGACATCGACAAGCCCGACGGCCTGCGCGTCGTGCTGCCCGAGCAGCTGCTCGCGTTCCTGCACCCGCTGCCGATGACCCGGCTGTGGGGCGTCGGCGAGGCGACCCGCGAGATCCTGGCGAGCATGGGGCTGTCGACGATCGGCGACGTCGCGCGCTACCCCGAGGCGACGCTGGTCGGCCGGCTGGGCGCCGCGACCGGGCACCACCTCGCGGCGCTCGCGCGCGGCGAGGACACCCGGCCGGTGGTCGCGGAGAGCGATCCGGTCTCGGTCGGGCACCAGGAGACGTTCGACGACGACGTCGACGACAAGGGCGAGCTCGGCGTGCTGCTGCTCGAGCAGGCGGATCGCGTCGCGCACCGGCTGCGGGAGGCGAACCTCCGGGCGCGCGCGGTCGTCCTGATCATCAAGTACGACGACTTTCGGCAGATCACGCGGCGGACGACGCTCGACAGCGCGAGCAGCGATGGCGGCGTGCTCGCGCGCACCGCGATCGATCTGCTCGGCAAGGTCGCGGTCGAGCCGCGCAAGGGTTGCCGGGTGCGCCTGTGCGGGATCTCGGCGACCCAGCTCGAGCCCCGGGACGCCCCCCGCCAGCTCGGGTTCGACGAGGCGGCGCGCCAGAAGGGCGAGCGCCTCGGTGACACGATCGACAAGCTGGCGGCGAAGTTCGGCAAGGCCACGATCCGGCGCGCCGTGCACCTCGCCAGCGACGACGACCGCGACGACACCTGAGCCCGGCGCCCTCTTACCGGCCCTTGCCGTGCCCTCCCGGTTCCCACGCCGCGGACCTCGGGTGTCATACGAGGCAAAGGCAAGGCATCACCATGCAGCGTTCCCTCCTCCTCGTCGCGGCTGCCCTGATCGGCGGCGCGCCCGCGGCGCACGCCGACTCCGCCCCGAGCGTGACGACGTATGCCCTCGTCGTCGGCTCCAACGCCGGCGGCCCTGGCCAGCTCGAGCTCCGCTATGCCGAGGACGACGCGCGGCGGGTCGGCGCGCTCCTCACCGAGCTCGGCGGCTACACCGCGGACAGCGTCGACGTCGTGCTCGCACCCACGCCGGCTCGCCTGCGCGAGCGGCTCGCGCGGCTCGATGCGCGGGTCGCCGCCGACGTCGCGGCCGGCCGCCAGGCAAGGCTGTTCTTCTACTACTCCGGGCATGCACGCGCGACGGCGATCGATCTCGGCGCCGCTGCGCTGCCGCTCGCCGAGCTCCGCCAGCGCCTGCTCGCCGTGCCCGCGACGCTGACCATCGTCGTGCTCGATGCGTGTCAGAGCGGGGCGTTCTCGCGGGTCAAGGGCGCCACGCCCGCGGCCGACTTCTCGTTCAACTCGCGGCAGCAGCTGGCGGCGAGCGGCATCGCGGTGCTCGCCTCGTCGAGCGGCAGCGAGCTGTCGCAAGAGAGCGAGGAGCTGCGGTCGTCCTACTTCACGCACCACCTGCTCGTCGGCATGCGGGGCGCCGGGGACGTCAACCGCGACGGCGCGGTCTCCGTCGACGAGGCGTACCGCTACGCGTACCACCAGACGCTGCTCGCGACCGCGGCGACGGCGGTCGGCGGTCAGCACGTCAGCCTCGAGGTCGATCTCGTCGGGCACGGCGAGGTCCCGCTGTCGTTCCCGCGCGCGGCGACGCGCTCGATCACCCTGCCGGCCGCGCTCGAGGGGCATGCGCTCGTCGAGGATCGTCGCGCCAAGGTGGTCGTCGCCGAGACCCACAAGGCCCGCGGTGCCGCGGTCCGGATCGCCGTCGCGCCGGGCGAGTACGAGGTGCTCGTCCGGCATGGCGGCCGGCTCCGTCGCTGTCAGGTCTCGACCGCGCGCGGCGAGGCGAGCGTGGACCTCGAGCGGTGCACCTCCGAGGCGATCGGGGTCACCACCGCGAAGGGCGCCGGCGCCGGCGCCGGCCGCCGGTTCGCGCGACCGCTGCGCATCGAGCTGACCGGCGCGGTCGGGCCCGAGCGCCGCGACGGCTTCGTCGAGACGCTCGAGAACTTCGGCTACGAGAAGGAGTGGCTCACCGCGAGCCGCGGGGTCGGCGTCGCCGTCACCCGCCGCGTGCTGCCGAAGCTGTGGGTCGGCGCGGCCGCCAGCTTCGCGCAGTCACCGCGCTGGCTGCGCGGCGGCGAGGCTGCGCTCGGCTTCGACTGGAACACCACGACGATCAGCGCGGTCGCGCGCGGCGTGCACGGCTTCGGCGAGACCGGGGCGCTGTCGCGCGTCGGCGTCTATGCGCAGCTCGCG
>JALZOI010000610.1 GCA_030857245.1 Myxococcota bacterium | reverse complement strand
GCGCGCGCGCGCGGGCGGCGCGGGCAGCGGCGAGGGCGGCCCGCTGACGAAGGCGAACGAGCAGCCCGTGCCGGCGCTGCCGCCGAGAGCGGCGAGCGCGATCACGCAGCGAAGCGACACGGCACGGAGCATCGGGCCCTGCCAGTGTGCTTCGGATCGCGGCGAGGGTGCTACCGGGTCACGAGAAGTTCTGTGAACCCGGGCTGACCGGCGCGGGGCCCGTGCTATTGCCGGCTCCGTGAGCAAGTCGACCGATCCCGCCGCGCGGATGCCGCGCCAGATCCCGTACATCATCGCGAGCGAGGGGTGCGAGCGGTTCAGCTACTACGGGATGCGCAACATCCTGTACCAGTTCCTGCCGGTGTCGATGCTGTTGCTGCACCTCCCCGAGGAGGCGCGCGCGGGAGCGGCGAAGGACGTGTTCCACACGTTCGCGATGGGCGTGTACTTCTTCCCGCTGCTCGGCGGCTACCTCGCCGATCGGTTCTTCGGGAAGTTCAACACGATCTTCTGGTTCAGCATGATCTACTGCCTGGGTCATGCGTTCCTCGCGATCTTCGAGGACAGCCGGACCGGGTTCTACTCCGGCCTCTTCCTGATCGCGCTCGGCGCCGGCGGCATCAAGCCGCTGGTGGCCTCGTTCGTCGGCGATCAGTTCGACGAGCGCAACAAGCACCTCGCCAAGGTCGTCTTCGACGCCTTCTACTGGATCATCAACTTCGGCTCGTTCTTCGCGTCGCTGCTGATGCCGGTGTTCCTCGCGAGCTATGGCCCGAGCGTCGCGTTCGGCATCCCGGGCGCGCTGATGTTCGTCGCGACGATCGTGCTGGTCGCGGCGCGCAAGCGCTACGTGATGATCGAGGTCCAGCCGCCCAACCCGAACTCGTTCACGCGGGTCGCGCGCACGGCGCTGTTCTCGACCGAGGGCGGCCACGGCACCGGCTACTACGTCGCGCTGGTCGGCGCGGTGCTCGCGGCCGCCACGTTCGTGCTGGTGCCGCTCGGCTATCTGCAGATCGTACCGGTGCTCGCCCTCGCGCTCGTCATCCTGCTCACCTTCGGCGGCCTCGGCACGTGGATGCAGCTCGATCGCGCGCGCGGCAAGCACACCGACGAGGCCGTCGACGGCGTGCGCGCGGTGCTCCGCATCCTGATCGTGTTCGCGCTCGTCACGCCGTTCCACTCGCTCTTCGATCAGAAGGCGACCGAGTGGGTCCAGCAGGGCAAGGGCATGGTGATCCCGGTCTACGAGCTCAGCCTCGGGTTCCTCGGCACGTGGGAGACCAACTTCCTGCCAGCGCAGATGCAGGCGTTCAACCCGCTGCTCGTGATGATCCTGATCCCGTTCAACAACCTCGTGCTGTATCCGATGATCCGCCGGCTGGGCTACGAGCCGACGACGCTGCGCCGGATGACGTGGGGCATCGTGTTCTCCGGCGTCGCGTGGATCGCGGCGGGCGGCCTGCAGCTCATGCTCGACGGCGGCGATGACCTCACGATCCTCTGGCAGATCCTGCCGTACGTGCTGCTGACGTTCGGCGAGGTGCTGGTGTCGGCGACCGGCCTCGAGTTCGCGTACAGCCAGGCGCCGCTCGCGATGAAGGGCACCATCATGAGCTTCTGGAACCTGACGACGACGGTCGGCAACCTGTGGGTGCTGCTCGTCGACGCCGGGGTCCGCAACAAGACCGTCACGCGGTCGATCGAGGCGACGGGCATCAGTCAGACGGCGTTCCTGATGTTCTTCTTCGCCGCGTTCGCGTTCGCGGCGGCGCTGCTGTTCAAGCTCTACACGCGGCGCTACAAGGTGCTCGACAACTACCGCACGCGGGATCCGAAGGTGTCGCGTGACGTGGTCGAGCCCAAGGCGACCGGCGCCGCCGCACTGCCCGAGGCGCGCGACGTCTCGGGGCGCCGCGACGACTAGCGATCGACGCTGCCGGCTCTCTCGATGCGCCCGTCGGCGTGGCGCGCGAACCGGCCCTCGTCGCGCGGGTGCACCGGCGCGTCCTCGCCCCACGGCCAGCCGCCGAACCGGGTGCGCTGGTAGTCGGCGAACGCCTGCTGGATCTCGGCGCGGGTGTTCATCACGAACGGCCCGTGCTGGACGACGGGCTCGCCGATCGGCTTGCCCTGGAGCAGGAGCAGATCGACGGCCGCCGGACCCGCGGTGATCGTCACCGCCGCATCGGGCCGCAGCCGGACCCCGGTGCCCCGCTTGATCTCGCGGTCGTCGAGCCGGATCGTCGCGCCCCCGAACATGTAGAGCGTGCGATTCGACGTCGGCTGCGCGGCGGGCAGCGTCCAGCTCGCGCCGGCCTCCATGCGGATCGACCAGATCGCGAGATCGGAGTCGGGCCGTGAGGCCCACGAATCGGGCGGCGGCGCCGGGGGCGCGGCGGTGCCGAGCGCGCCGGCGACGACCATCACCTCGGTCGCCTTGCCGCGGGCGTCGCGCTCGACGTGCCGCGGGATCGACTCGGACCACAGCATCGAGAAGTACGGATCGACGAGCTTCTTCGCGGCCGGCAGGTTGAGCCAGATCTGGAACAGCTCGAGCGGGTTCGGGGCGCCGCTCTCGACGAGCGGGAACATCTCCGCGTGCACGATGCCCTTGCCGGCGGTCAGCCACTGGACGTCGCCCCCGCCAAACCGTGCGGCGGCGCCGAGCGAGTCGGAGTGATCGATCAGGCCGCGGCGGACGATCGTGACGGTCTCGAAGCCGCGGTGCGGGTGGCCGGGAAAGCCGGGCACGGTCTCGCCGTGGTACATGCGCCAGCCGTCCTGGCCGGCGAAGTCCATGCCGAGGTCGCGGCCGTCGAGCGGCGCGGCGGGGCCGAGGTGCTCGTTGCCGGCGGGGTACGCGTCGTCGTGGTGCACGCAGAACAGGAACGGGTCGACCGTCTGCCACGGAAACCCGAGCGGAAAGGTCTGGAGGATCGCGGTCATGACAGCCAGGGTAAGGCTGGCACGGTTCGCGCGAACGGGGGCGCCATCGCAACAGACTGTCGCAGCACCCCGCCCCGATCCCGGCCGAACTCGTAGCCCCGAGATCTGGCGCCTTCGGGCCGGGCTGCCATGATGCGCCGCGTGGTGCCCGCGCGGTTCGAGACGCAGATCGGCTCGCGACGCTGGATCGCCACGCTCGCGGCGCTGACGGCGATCGTCGCCCTGTCGATCGACATGAGCCTGCCCGCGCAGCCCACGCTCGCGACGGTGTTCGGGGTGACGGCGGAGACCGCGCAGCTCAACCTCTCGGTGTTCCTCATCGCGTTCGCGTTCGCGCAGCTGTTCGTCGGCTACCTGTCGGATGCGATCGGGCGGCGGCCGGTGATGCTCGGCGGGCTCGCGCTGTTCTCGCTCGCCGCGCTGGCGTGCGCCGCGAGTCCGTCGATCGAGGTGCTGCTCGTGCTCCGCGTCATCCAGGGGATCGGCGCCGCGGCGTCGCCCGTCGTGGCGCGCGCGATGATCCGGGACACCCAGCCAGCCGGCCAGGCCGCGCGCTTGCTGTCGACCGTGCTCGCCGCGCTCGCGCTCGCGCCGATGATCGCCCCGACGATCGGCAGCGTGCTGCTCGGCTCGCTGGGCTGGCGGGCGATCTTCGTGACGCTCGGCGGCTGTGGCGCGGCGCTGCTCGTCTACGCCCACCTCACGCTGTCGGAGACGCTGCCGCTCGAGCGGCGCAATCCGCCGACCTTCGGTGGCCTGCTCCGCGGGTTCGCGCGGTTCTTCGCGACGCCCGGAACGCGCCTGCCGCTGCTGATCAGCTGCGCGTCGTTCGCCGGTCAGTTCTCGTACATCGCGGTCTCACCGTTCGTGCTGATGGAGGGCTACGGCGTGTCCCCCAGCCAGTTCGCGGTCTACTTCGCGATCACGGCGCTGGCGCTGATGCTCGGGTCGCTGACCGGCGGCCGGATGCTGCGCGCGGGCCGCTCGCCGGGCGCGATGCTCGTGATCGGCACCTCGATCCTGCTCGGCGGTGGCGTGCTCGTGGCGATCGGCACGCGGATCGAGAGCCTCGGGATCGCGGGCTTCATCGTGCCGATGGCGATCTACTTCTTCGGGACCGGGATCACGAGCCCGAGCGCGGCGGCGCTCGCGATGGCGCCGCTGCCCCAGCTCGCTGGCACCGCGTCGTCGGCGATCGGCGCGCTCACGATGATCTCCGGCGCGGTCGCCGGCTACGCGACCACGCGGATCGGCGGGAGCTCGGCGACGACGTTCGCGGCGGTCGTCACCGTGATGGGCGCCGTCGCGTTCGTGCTCGCCATCTTCGCGGCCGTGCTCCGCCGTCGCAGAGCGCGCGCGCTGGCCGCCGGGATCCTGCCGCGCGCGTGACGGCGGCCCGCCGACGAGCTCAGAAGCAACAGGAGTCGCGGTAGCCGCAGGTGGCGCACCGGTAGTGCGCGTGCTCCGGCTGCATCAGCGTGCTGCAGTTCGGGCACGTCGAGGCGAGGTCGCTGGTGCCCCGCGGCGTCTCCGCGGTGGTCGTGGTCGCCGCGAGCGTGGTGCGCGGCGCGGGGATGGTGCGAGGCGCGCCGCGCTCGAGCTCGACATACGCAGCCGGTGGCAGGGACCCGCGGGGGAAGCGTTCCATGACCAAGCCAGATACCAGGTGGGTCTGACGGTCGGTGTCCGTACCCCGGACAGCGAGCAGGCGCTAAGGTTTGCCCATGTGGTCACGACGATCGTTTCTCGGTGCCGGCGTCGCGCTCGCCGCGTGGCCGGAGCGCGGCGCCGCCCAGCCGC
>JALZOI010000609.1 GCA_030857245.1 Myxococcota bacterium | reverse complement strand
GCTCGGCCTCACGACCTGGCTCGCGGCGATCGCGCTGCTGCCGGGCTGCAGCTGCGGCTCGGCGCCGTGCGGCGACACCGAGTGCCTGCCGGGCGAGGTCGCGAACGGCGGCCTCGGCCGGTGGACCAGCATCGCCGGCGACGACGGCCGCGTGCTCGTCGCGACCTACGATCAGGGCCTCGGCGATCTCGTGGCGATCGACGTCACGGATCCCGCGGCGCGCACGCACGTCGTCGTCGACGGCGTCCCCGACGGCACGCCGATCTACGATCCGAGCGGCTACCGCGGTGGGATCGAGGACGAGGGCGACAACGTCGGCGCGTGGACGTCGATCGCGATGGCGGGTGGCAAGGGCATGATCGCCTACCAGGATCGCGACGCGGGTGCCCTCAAGTTCGCGCTCGAGACCAAGCCCGGTCAGTGGCGCACGATGGTGGTCGACGACGGCGCTGGCGTCGAGGTCGGCCGCTACGCCTCGCTCGCGATCGACCGCGAGGGCTTCCCGGTGATCGCGTACGTCGCGCTCGGGATCGACGATGGCATGGGCCAGCGGGTGACCGAGCTCCGCGTGGTGCGCGCGAATGCGAAGGAGCCGCAGGGCTCCGCGGCGTGGCGCACTCCGACGGTGGTCGCGGTCGCCGCCGGGACGTGCGGCGGGCTGTGCGGTGCGGGCGAGGCCTGCATCGCCGGCGCGCTCGGCGAGACCTGCGTCGCCAAGACGTCGGACTGCACGGCCGCGTGCGGTACGGGCGAGGCCTGCGTCGCGGGCACCTGCACCGAGGAGCTCGCGGCTGCCAAGGTCGCGAACATCGGCTCGGGCACCGGGCTGTTCGCAGCGCTCGTGGTGCTCTCCGACAACCGCCTCGCCGTCACCTACTACGACCAGGCGGCGCGGGCGCTCGAGATCGCGGTCGAGACCGCGGCGAACGCGAACGACTACACGAAGACGCCGCTGCACGCGGGCGCGAGCGGCGATCGCGGGCTGTGGGCGAGCGCCGTCGTCGATGCGACCGACACCGTCCACGTCGCCTACCAGGACGCGATCGGCGACCAGCTCATGTACACGACGTGGGCGGGTGCGGCGGGCGTGCCCGAGGTCGTCGACGACGGCCAGCGCGCCGGCGATCGCACGCACCCGGTCGGCGCGGCCACCGCGATCTACCTCGCGAGCGGCACGCCGATGATCGCGTACCAGGACGGCATGACCGCGGACGTCTACGTCGCGGCGAAGAGCGGCGCCGCGTGGACGACGATGCCGATCACCAGCGGGCCGCTGCTCGACGGCTTCTCGATCGGCGTGACCACCGCGCACGGCGGCGTTCCGTACCTCGCGTGGTCGACGCTCGATCCCACGCAGACGCCGCTCGGCACGGTGTCGGTCGAGACGCCCTAGGCGTAGCTCGGAGGCGCGCTGGAGAGCGCGAACACGCGAGCGCGCCGTGGGCTGCTGCGCGGATGGGCGTCGTTCCCGCGTCCGCCGAAGAACCTCCGGCGCATGCGCGGGCGAGGCCGAGGTACGCGCGGGGCAAGACCGACCTCGATAGTCACGGCCGCGGGTCCGACCCCATCCTGCTCGCGGTCGCCCACGGCGGGGCTCGCGTTGACGTGTCGTGCGTCCGGTTGACAGCCTCCTATCGAGCCGCCCTCGTGCGTTCTCCGGCAAGCCCACGTGCGTACCGGATTGCCGGTTGCCCGCTGCCTGCTGCCCGCCGCCCGTTTCTGAGGAAGCCCACGCCCCTCCATCGCTCGCTCGAGCGCCGGGCGTATGCTCCGCGCATGCCCATGGTGATCGTGATCGGTGATGGACCCGGCGGCCTGTCCGCCGCGCTGTTCCTCGCGAAGAACAAGGCCGACGTCGTCGTCTTCGGCCAGGACAAGACGGCGATGAATTACGCGCATCTGCGCAACTACCTCGGGATCCCCGAGATCGCGGGATCCGAGTTCCAGAAGATCGCGCGCGAGCAGGTCACCGCGCTCGGTGCCCAGCTCCGCGACGAGCGCGTCACCGAGGTCTCCGGCACGACCGGCGACTTCACGGTCGTGCTCGAGAACGGCGAGCGCCACGCGGCGAAGTACCTCGTGCTCTCCGAGGGCAAGGGCCCGCGGCTCGCGAAGCAGATCGGCCTCGCGTTCGACGAGACCACGGGGATCCAGACCGATCGCAACGCACGGTCGAGCATCGACGGCGTCTACGTCGTCGGCCGCACGGCGCGGCCGGGCCGGAGCCAGGCGATCATCTCCGCCGGCGACGGCGCGGCCGCCGCCATCGACATCCTGTCGCGCGAGGCGGGCAGCGACGTCCTCGACTGGGACGAGCCGCCCAAGGTTTGAGCCCCGGAGATTGGCCGCCCAGGCCGCCAAGGGACGCCAAGGATCCGAAGAGACGAAACGTCGCCCCTGGTCCTTCAACCTTTCTTGGCGCTCTTGGCGCGCTTGGCGGCCAATCTCTCCCCCGCTTCGGCCCGGGCGTCAGGGAGCGGGGCAGGTGCGCGTGCCGCCGGTGCACGTCTCCATGCCCGACAGATCGTTGCAGTACTCGAAGCAGCCGAGCCGGCGATACTCGCCGTTGCCGTTGATCGTGCCGAGCGAGAGCAGCTCGCCGTTGCGCGGCAGGTTCGGGTTGAGCGTGCCCTGCGCGTCGAAGAGCTCGGGGGCGAACGTCGCGTCGAAGGCGCCGAAGCCCATGCCCACGGCGCCGGGCTGGTCGGCGCGCGCCGTGTGCGCGGCGATCTCGATCCCGCGCTGCTCGGAGCGCAGGCGCAGATCGGCGACCCCCTCGTAGAAGCCGGTGACGCCGCTGATCTCGAGGCTGACGAGGTCCCCGTAGAGGATGCTGTCGGTGCGCGCGAACGAGGTCGCGACCGGCGCGAAGCGCGTGGTGACGCCGCTGTCGAGCACCGGGCCGCCCGCCTTGCGGACGACGATCCGGAGGTCATCGCCGGCCTTCACCGCCGCCGGCACGAGGACGTTCGCCTGGTTGCCTGATGCCAGGCTCGTCGCGACCTTCTGCGCGTTCCAGCTCTGGGCGGGCGGCGAGGCCCACAGCTCGACCTCGACGTCGTAGCTGCGCGCGGCCAGCACCTGGCCGAGCACGCTGCGGACGAGGCGGTTGGTGCCGGTCCCGACGAGCGCGCCCGCCTTCGGCGAGGCCAGCACGTCGACGCGCGAGCCACCGCAGACCGTGGCGCCGGGCGCGCAGCGCGCGATCAGGTCGTACGCGGTGTCGCGGAGGAGGTTATAGGAGCCGATCACCACGAGGTGCTCGCCGGTCGTCTTGACCGGGAGCGTCAGCTTCGCCGTGGTCTTGCGGCTCGCATACCCATCGGCGCCGAGCACGGCGCGCGTGCCGTTCCTCAGCGGGCCGAGCACCGCGATGCGGACGTCGTACCCCGCGGCCGCGGTCACCGTGAAGTCGAGCTTCACCGGCGAGGTGGTGCGGCCGGCGACCCACAGCGGGTGGCTGCGGCGGCCGCCCGTCGGCGCGTACTCGAACACGCGCGAACCCACGTGCAAGGTCGGGGTGGTCGTCCAGGCGGCCGGGCCATCGGCCTTGCTGTGGTCGACCTCGGTCGGCTCGACCCCGATCGCGTCAGCCTCGGCGAGCTCGAGCTCGAGCTCCTCTGGCGTGGCGTCGGTGCAGGCGGCGGTGGTGGTGGCGAGGAGGGAGGCGAGGAGGAGGGTGCCGAGCGAGGTCGGCCGGAAGTTCATCATGAGGGCGTTAGTCCAGGAGAGCGTTCGTTAGTGGAAGGCGGCTACATACTCGAAGGCCGCAGCGGTTGCACCAGCAATCGATGCACCAGCTCCGGTGTCCTCCGTCGAGGAATGTTCACGTGATCGCGTTGCACGAGTTGCGCACGATCGGGCCTCGCTGCGATGGATCGCGCGCGATCGCGGGGCTCGTACCGGCTACTCGAGTGGCCGGTCGCGCCCTCGCGTTGGCTACCCGGCGAGCCGGCGCGCACGTCGTGGTGAGCGCCCGCACGCTGCGAACCGCCATTCACGAACCGCCCGACGGTCGCGACCGCGTCGCTCGCGACGTGCGCGACGGCAGGGCTATGCTCCCGCGGTGCCGCACGTCCGGATCGCGAGCTCGCCGCTGCATCCTGGGCGCGCACCCCTCGACCTCTACTATCGAGAGGTCGGTGGGCCTGCCGTCCGCGCGGCCCGCGGCGAGAGCCCGCCGGCGCCGCCGCTGCTCGTCTTGCACGGGGGCTGGGGCGCGGGGTTCTATCCGTTCGATGCCGCGCTCGCGGCGCTCGCGGGCGAGCGCCGCTGCGTGATCCCGGACCGCTCGGGGTACGGCCAGTCCCCGCGGGTGAGCGCCTTCCCGCCGCGCTTTCACGAGGCCGGCGCCGCCGAGGCCGAGGCCGTGCTCGATGCGCTCGGGATCGAGCGCTGCGCGATCTGGGGCCACAGCGACGGTGCGGTGATCGCGGCGTGGATGGCGGTGCGCCAGCCCACGCGCTACGCGGCGCTGGTCCTCGAGGCGCTGCACGTCGATCGCGCGAAGCCCGGGTCCCGCGCGTTCTTCACGCAGATGGCCGCGGATCCCGACAGCTTCGGCGACCGGGTCACCGCGAAGCTCGCGGCCGAGCACGGCGCCGCCTGGCGCAAGGTGCTCCACGCCGACGGCCGGGTCTGGCTCGACCTCGCCGCGGCTCCCGAGCTCGACACCGTCGACGGACGGTTGCCGGAGCTCCGAGCCCCCGTGCTGCTGCTGCACGGCAGCGACGACCCGCGCACCGAGCCGGG
>JALZOI010000608.1 GCA_030857245.1 Myxococcota bacterium | reverse complement strand
GGCGCGGGCTCCGCGGCACCGCCGGCAGCATCGGCAACGCCGCCAGCATCGGCAGCGCCGGCCACCATCGCGTGGGAGCTCCAGGCCGGTGGCCGCATCGCGATCCCGCTCGCGCCGGGCGTGACCCGCGTCGAGGCCTTCGATGGATCGATCGGTGCGGCCTGGGTGCACGCACTCGACACGCCGTACTACGCGCTCACCGATGATCGCGGCCGGTTCCGCATCGACCACCTCGCCGCCGGGACCTACGAGGTCACGATCTGGCAGGCGCCCGCGCCCGTGCTGGTCCGCGGCGCGCTGACGTACAAGGCGCCGGTCATCGTGAAGCGCACCGTCCGCGTCGACGCGACGCGCGCGGCCCGGCTCGATCTCGCGCTCGGCCGCTGAGCCGTCCGCCTGCTGTCCGGTCGCCGGACAGTCGTCCGAGAGCCGGCGTCAACCCGGACGCCCGGCGTGCACGATCACGTGGTTACGCGTGGCATCGCGGTTGCTCCAGGACCCCGCATGACGCAACGCCGTCGGAAGGAGATTTGCCGTGTCTGAAAACAAGATGTTCAAGGTCATGACCGCGATCGACAAGAAGGGTGGAGGGCATTTCTGGATGCGGGTGGGATCCGCGTTTCGCAACAAGGATGCCTCGATGAACGTGTACCTCGACGCCGTACCCCGGAAGCTCGAGTTCACGATCCGCGAGCTCGACGAGGAGGACCTGCGCCGTCGCGACGCCGCGCGGTCGGGCGCCGGCACAGCACCGTCGGCGGACGCCCCGCCGTTCTGATCGTCGCGCCGGCTTCGCTGGCTGACCGCATCCCGGGCCGCGCGGGCGTCCTCGCTCCGCGCTGGCTCCTCGTTGTCTCGCTCTCGCTCGAAAGGTTCCTGCCATGTCTCGCTCGTTCTCGTCCTCCCCCGCGCACCTCGCGCACCTCGCGCACCTCGCGCAGCGGCTGTCTCAGCACCTGGCGCGCCGCCTCGTTCCCATCGTCGCGCTCGTCGTGCTCGTCGTCGCCATGGGCGGCTCGTGGATGCTCGCCGGCGATGCGTTCGCCGCCCCGCCACAAGCCGCGACCGCCCGGCCGCTCACCGCTGCCACCACCCGCACCGCCGCGACCACGACGGCGACCGCCGATGATGTCGGCCGCAGCAAGCCGGTGAAGAAGGACGTCACCGGCAAGCTCAACCTCAACACCGCGACCGAGGATCAGCTGATGCTGCTCCCCACCGTCGGGCCAGCGAAAGCCGAGCGCGTCGTGACCTGGCGCAAGAAGAACGGCGGCTTCAAGCGGACCGCGGATCTCCGGCGCGTGAAGGGCTTCGGCTACAAGACGTTCAAGCGTCTCGAGCCCTTCCTCGACGTCAAGGGTGACTCGACGCTGGCGGCGCGCCGCTGAGCCGAGAAAATTGGCCGCCAAAGCCGCCAGGGGACCGCCAAGGATCCGAAGAGAAGAAAGGTCCGTGGGTGCGCCCCTGGTCCTTCAACCTTCTCTGGCGTTCTTGGCGTTCTTGGCGCTCTTGGCGGGCAATCTCTCCCGCTCTCTGAGCCGAGCTGGCACCCGCAACTGAGGCGCGCTTGGCGACCGCTCGGACCTTGCGCGCTTCCCCTCTCGGCCGGTGCGGCGCTCGCTCCTCCCTCGAGCGCCGCGCCGGCACTTTTCGACTACAGTGCCGCGATGACCCTGCCGTCGACCGCCGCGACGACGACGCTGCCGTCACTCGCCGCCGACGCCAAGCGGTTGTGTCAGGCGCTGCTGCGCATGGACACCACGAACCCGCCGGGCAACGAGCGGCTCTGCGCGGACTACCTGGCCGAGAACCTCTCCGAGGTCGGCTACCGCCCCGAGCTGCTCGAGGCCCAGCCCGGCCGCACGAACCTCGTCGTCCGCCACCGTGGCACCGGGGTCCTGCCGCCGCTGCTGCTCACCGCGCACCTCGACGTCGTCGAGGCGGATCCGACGAAGTGGCGGCGGCCGCCGTTCTCCGGCGAAGAGTTCGAAGGCTGCCTGTGGGGACGCGGCGCGATCGACATGAAGAACATGGCCGCGATGTGCACCGCGATCATGCGGCGGCTCGCGGCCACCAGCACCGTCCTCGACCGCGACATCATCTTCGCCGCGGTCGCTGACGAAGAAGCGGGCTGCGATCTCGGCTCGCGGTTCCTCGTCGAGGAGCACCGCGCGCTGGTCGAGGCCGAGTACGCGATCGGCGAGGCCGGCGGCTTCTCCCTCCACCTCGGCGACGCCACGTTCTATCCCGTGCAGGTCGCCGAGAAGGGCTTCTGCTGGGTGCGAGCGCGAATCACCGGCGAGCCCGGGCATGGCTCGATGCCGCGCCACGACAGCGTGGTGACCCGGCTCGGCGAGGCGCTCGCCGCGCTCGGAGGCGCGCACCTGCCGCTGCATCCGACGAGCTACGTCTCCGACTTCCTCGATGCGCTGCGCGCGCGGCAGCCCGCGCTGCTCCAGCCGCTCGTCCGGCTGCTCGCGCGCCCTCAGTTGCTCGCGCGCGTCGCGCGGCTCGTACCCGGCGCCTCGATCGCGCGCAGCTTCTCCGCCCTGCTCAGCAACACCGCCGCGGCGACCGTCGTCCGCGCGGGCGGCAAGACGAACGTGATCCCCGGGCTCGCGGAGTTCGAGATCGATGGCCGCACGCTGCCGGGCCAGACCGACGAGGACCTGCTGCGCGAGCTGCGCGCCGTGCTCGGCCCCGATGTCGAGCTCGAGGTCATGAAGTCGGCGCCGCCGATCGTCACCGAGCCCGTGGCGTCACCACTCTTCGATCTGATCAAGCACGAGGTCGAGCGGCGCGAGCCCGGGGCCCAGGTCGTCCCGTACATGATCCCGGGCTTCACCGATGCCAAGTACTTCACGCAGACCGGCGCGCGCTGGTACGGCTTCTCGCCGGTCAAGATCGAGCGCGGCGCGGGCATCCGGTTCGCCGACATGTTCCATGGTCACGACGAGCGGGTGCCGGTCGCCGGCCTCGCGTGGGGTGTCGAGGTGCTCGACGCCGTGGTCCGCGGGATCAGCGCGCCCCGCTGAACCCTGGCGGCGCGACCACGGGCGATGGCAGAATGATCGCTCTGGGCGAGCTTCACGCACGCGCCGGGGACGGTCCCGAGAACCGCCGCCTGTCGTGTGCGCCTCGCTGTCCGCAGTCATGACCGTCCCGTGCCGCAACTGCCTACAACCACACACGTCCGGCGTGGTCCCACACTTGCCTGAAGGGTCCCGATGACGTCGAGGATGAAGCTTGCGGTCGCGCTCGCGGTGATCGCCGGGGTCGCCAGCCGGACCCCGGTCGCGGTCGAGGCGAGCCCGTCGGATGGAGATGGCCCGCACCTGTCCCGCGGCGTTCGCGCGGTCGCCGACAAGCCGGCGGCCTTCCGGGCACCGCCCGCCGGCGGCACCGAGCCCCGGCCGGTGGTCGTCCGCGAGCGGCAAGGGATCGCGGCGACGGGGGCCCTGTCCGGCAAGACCGTCTACCTCTCGGCCGGCCATGGCTGGCAGTACAGCGCCGAGGCCTGGCGGACGCAGCGCGGCAACACCCACGATCTCGTCGAGGACTTCATCACGATCGAGGGCGTCAGCGAGTACCTCGTCGACTACCTGCACCGGATGGGAGCGTACGTCGTGCCGATCCGCGAGTCGGACCGCAACCCCAACCTCGTGATCGTCGATGACGACGAGACCGAGCGCGAGGGCGAGGTCGCCGAGCTCGCGTCGACCGACCAGGGCTGGGGCCGGTTCGCGACGCCGTTCACGTCGATCGACCTCGCGCCGTTCGCGATGGGCAGCGCGGGCAAGCTGACCGCCGCCGGCACCGAGACCGGGCGCGTGGTGTTCCCCGCGACGATCACCGAGAGCGGCTACTACAACGTCTACCTCGCGTACGTCCAGGGCGCGGATCGAGTCCCCGACGCGCACGTGATCGTGCGCCATGCGGGAGGCGAGTCGCACGTCCGCGTCGATCAGCGACGCCACGGCTCGACGTGGATGCTGCTCGGCCGCTGGTACTTCGAGGCCGGCGCGGGCCCCGAACACGCGGCGATCGCGATCGCGAACGACAGCGCGCAGCCCGGCGGCGTGATCTCGTTCGACGCCGTGCGCCTCGGCGGCGGCATGGGCGTGCACACCCGCGGCGGCAAGACGACCGGGCGGCCGGCCTATGAATCGGCGGCGACCTACTCGACGCAGCTGCTCGGGGCGCCGCGCAACGTCTATGACTACTTCGGCGCGGGCGGCAGCAACGACGTGGTCGCGCGCCCGCGGTTCGCGGCGTGGGAGCACGAGGCGGGCGAGGACGCGGTGTTCCTGTCGTGGCACACGAACGCACCGAACCCGGGACGCGGCACGATGTCGATCGCGTACGGCAACACGTACCCGTGCTGCTCGGGGCTCGGTGACTTCGCCGGAACGGCGGGGTCGCTCCAGCTGCTCAGCGCCGTCCACGACGAGATCGTCGCCGACCTGCGGGCCGCGTGGGAGCCGACCTGGCGCGACGCCGGCAAGGTCACCGCCTCGCTCGGCGAGCTGTCGCCGACGCACAACGGCGAGATGCCGGCGATCCTCGTCGAGCTCGGCTACCACGACACGCTCGCGGATGCCAACGCGCTCCGCGATCCGCGGTTCCGCCGGCTGTCCGCCCGCGCGATGGCGCAGGGGATCGCGAAGTACTTCGCCACCAAGGACGGCCGGCCCGTCGTGCTGCCGCCCGAGCCGCCGACCGCGCTGCGCGTCGAGCATGCGGGCCCGGGCCGCCTC
>JALZOI010000607.1 GCA_030857245.1 Myxococcota bacterium | reverse complement strand
CCGTCGACCCCGAGGCCTCGCGAAAGACCGCCATCACGACGGCGCGGAGCACACGTCCGGGTCGCGAGGCGCCCACCGCGCGCCCGGGCCACAGGAACGTCATCGCCCGGACCAGCCGGAACACCAGCTCCGGCCGCTCGGGAGCTGTGAGCGCGTCGTCGCCGGCGATCAGGACCGGCGGCTCACTCGCGATCACGTGGATCTGCGCACCGAGATCGACGCGCGGATACACCGCGGCGGCCCCCACGCCGAGCAGCCCGGCGCACTTGTGGCGCAGGCGGAGGAACGACGATGGCAGGTCGGCGTCGTCGATCCGCTGACTCGCGTCGAGCTCGCCGTCGGCGAGCGTCATCGGCGCGAGCCGCTGGACCGCGGGCGCGACGAGCTCCATCAGCGCGCCGAGCTCGACGTTGTCATCCTTGTGCCGGAGCAGCGCCCACTGCTCGCGGCCGAGCGGCTTCGCGAGCGCGATCACGCCGCGCGCGCGATGATCCTCGTAGAGCGCGGCCATCATCGCGTCGGCGGTGCCGAGCGCCACCATGGTCGACGCGGCGAGGAACGCGGCATCGATGTGCCCGCCCGCCTCCGCGCTCTTGACGAGAGCAGCCCCTGACTGCGGATCGCTCAGCGCCTCGCGCCACCCCGCGCGGATCGGCTCGGCCGCCGCGGGCCGGGCCTCGGCCTGCTCGAGGAACGCGAGGACGTCGGAGTCACGCGGTGCGATCCGCCGCGCATTCGCCATCGCGGCGGCGGCACCTTGTGGATCATCGAGGTGGTCGATGTAGAGCCGCGCGAGCCGCGCCCACGCCTTGGCCTCGGCGGCGTTGCCGCGGCCGCGGAGTCGGAACAGCAGGCGCTTGACCACCCGCTCGTAGCGCCGGAGCTCGCCGCGCGTGATCAGCAGGCCCTCGAGGGCGACGAGCGCGTCGGCGCGGCCGGGATCGAGCTCGATCGCGCGCTCGAGGTGGAACAGCGCCTCGGCATCGTCGCTGTGGAGCGCAGCCTCGACGCGGCCCTTGTAGTCGTGGGCCGGTCCGTGGTCGGGATCGATCTCGAGCGCGGCGTTGAGGTGGCGCCGCGCGATGTCCGCGGCCTCGACCCGCTCCCCACCGGCCATCCACTCGGCCCAGCCGAGGGCGGCGTGGTAGTCCGCCTCGCCCGGCGAGCGCGCGATCACCTGCTTGAGGTGCCCGATCGCCTGCGGCCACTGCCGCTTCGCCATCAGCTCCTCGGCGACGCGGAACGTCAGCTCGGTGTCGATCGCCGGCGGCCCCTGCACCAGCTCGCCGCCCGCGAGCTCGCGATCGTAGGCGGCGCGCAGGCGGTCGTCGACGAGGACGCTGCGGGCGTTGGTGTAGGCCTGGCGCAGCTCCTCCAGCTTCACGCGATCGCGCGGTTCGGTGATCACCGTGGCGTCGGGCTCGAGCTGGGCGGTGCGGAGCTGCAGCGCGGCGTCGATCTCGGCGGCCGGCGCGCGCCGCTGGACCATCAGCACGGCGTAGTGATCGGCGCCCTGCACGCGCTGGTGCTCGGCGGTGAGCGCCTGGCGCACCGCGGCCGCGCGATCGTTGGTGACCTTCGTCGCGGCGAGCTCGGCGGTCGACACCACGCCGGAGTCGACGTCCTCGTGCTCGGTCTCCGGGAAGTCGAGCGGCGCGGCACCCTCGGCGCCCCCGCCGAGGTCCTCGAACAGGATGTCGAACAGCACCGAGCCGGCGACGGCCGGACGCGTCGGCGCACGGCCCGCGGCGGGGAGCGGTGGCGCGGCGCCACCACCCGCGGTGCCGAGGCCGACGGCGACGGCCACGCTCTCGACCGCATCACACAGCAGCATCGCGTCGATGGCGAGCCGCGCCTGGGCCCGATCGTCGAATGCGTTCTCGAGCTCGGCGAGCGCGGCGCCCTCCGCGAGCAGCGTCAGCGCGCGGTCGCCGTAGGCCCGCTTGAGCTCGTGCCGGAGCGCGCCGCCCCGCGCGGTCAGCACGAACCGCATGCCCTCGAGGCGGGACAGCCGCTCGAGATCGGTGCTGGCCGTCTCGCGCAGCCCCGAGAGCACGACCTCGACCATCCGCAGCTGGATGCCCTCGAGCGCCGCGGTCTCGTCGAACCGCCACGCGCCCTGCGGCCACCGCAGCGCCTGGATCAGCTTGTGACGCGCCTGCTTGCCGAGCTGGTCGATCAGCTGCTCGACGGTGAGCACCTGCTGGGAGACCAGCGCCTCGCCGAGCTTGCCGCCGAGCTGGGTCGCTCGCGCGACCGCGTGCCGGTGCTGATCCTCCGAGATCACCCCGGTGGTGACGAGGAAGTGGCCGAGCGTCTCGTCGCGCGGCGTCGACGCGGTGCTGACCGGGTTGCCGTTGACCAGGTCGACCGTCTTCGAGACGCGACCGCGCTTGAGCACGAGCCGCCCGGTCGCGAAGTCCTCGTGGAGATCGAGCAGGACCGCGGGCAGCGGGCGCATCGCAAGCTCCCCCGACCGCGGCATGTGTAAAATTCTATCACTCCGCGACGTGACACGCGGCGCGCGAACCATTGGACAGCACGCGGAGGCTCGGAACCTCCGTGAAGCACGCCTGGGGCTTGTCCTTGACGGGGCACCGGGGGTGGAACGGGCACCCGGGCGGCGGGTGCAGCGGGCTCGGGACATCGCCCTGCAGGATGATGCGGTCGCGGCGGGTGCGCGGGTCGATCCGGGGCACCGCGGACAGGAGCGCCTGGGTGTAGGGGTGCTTCGGCTCGCGATACAGCGTCTTGGCCTCGGCCAGCTCGACGATCCGGCCGAGGTACATCACCGCCACGCGGTCGCAGATGTGCTGCACGATCTTGAGGTCGTGCGAGATGAACAGGTAGGTCAGCCGCTCGGCCTCCTGGAGATCCTCGAGGAGGTTGACGATCTGCGCCTGGATCGAGACATCGAGCGCGCTGATCGGCTCGTCGCACACGATGAACCTCGGGCGGCACGCGAGGGCGCGCGCGATGCCGATGCGCTGGCGCTGCCCGCCCGAGAACTCGTGGGGATAGCGGCTCGCCGCGTCGCCGCGCAGGCCCACGCGCGCGAGCAGCTCCTGGACGCGGACCGCGCGCTCGCGCGCCGTCGCCACGAGCGCATGGATCTCGAGCGGCTCCGCGATCGCGGCCCCCACCGACATCCGCGGGTTCAGCGAGGCGTACGGATCCTGGAAGATCATCTGCATCTCGCGACGCAGCGGCCGCATCGCGCGGCGCGGCAGCGTCGTCAGATCGCGCCCCGCGAACTCGATGCGGCCTCCCGACGGCTCCAGCAGCCGGAGGATCGTGCGGCCGAGCGTCGACTTGCCGCAGCCCGACTCGCCGACGAGCCCGAGCGTCTCGCCCTGCCGGATCTCGAGGTTGACCTCGGAGACGGCCTCGAGCTTGGCCGGCATCCGGGTGACGCTGCGCCACAGCCGGACGTGCGCGGGCGCGGGCGTCTTCGGCCACGGCAGCTTCATCGCGAAGTGCTTCGAGAGCCGCTCGATGCGGACGAGGACCTCGGCGCTCACGGCTCACCACGCGGCGCGTCGACGGGAAAGTGACAGCGCACGAGGGACCGACCGAGCGGCACCAGGGCGGGCTCCTCGCGATGACACAGCTCCTGCGCCGCCGGGCAGCGGTCGACGAACTTGCAGCCGACCGGCAGGTCGGTGAGCGCGGGGACCATGCCCTTGATCTCGACGAGCCGCTGGCGCGTCGCGACCTCGGTGACGTCGCCGTAGCTCGGCACCGACCGCAGCAACCCGGTCGTGTAGTGGTGGCGCGGGGCCGCGAACAGGTCCTCGGTCTTCGCGCGCTCGACGATGCGCCCCGCGTACATCACGCACACGTCGTCGCAGGTCTCCGCGACGACGCCGAGATCGTGCGTGATCAGGAGGATGCTCATGCCGAGCTCGCGCTGGAGCGAGCGCAGCAGATCGAGGATCTGCGCCTGGATCGTGACGTCGAGCGCGGTCGTCGGCTCGTCGGCGATCAGCAGATCCGGCTTGCACGCGAGCGCCATCGCGATCATCACGCGCTGCCGCATCCCGCCCGAGAGCTGGTGCGGGTAGGCGTCGATGCGCTCCTCGGGGGACGGGATCCCGACGAGCCGGAACATCTCGATCGCGACCTCGCGCGCCTGGCGCTTCGACTTGTGCTGGTGCAGCCGCACCGCCTCGCCGACCTGGTCACCGACGGTGAACACCGGGTTCAGCGACGTCATCGGCTCCTGGAAGATCATCGCGATCCGGTTGCCCCGGATCTTTCGCATCTCCTCGGCGGGCAACGTCATCAGGTCGCGGCCGCCGTAGCGCACGTGGCCGCTCGTGATCCGGCCCGGCGGCGTGGCCACGAGGCGCATGATCGACAGCGCGGTGACGCTCTTGCCGCTGCCGGATTCTCCGACGATGCCGAGCGTCGTGCGCGGTGGGATCTCGAACGAGACGCCGTCCACCGCGCGGACCCAGCCCGCGCCGATCCGGAACTCGGTGACGAGCTCGCGGACTGCGAGCAGAGGATCGATCGGGGCGTTCACCGGGGAGTCCGCCGTGCCGCCGGGCACGAGCCCGCAGACCTTAGCAGCTAGGAAGTGGTGCGTACGTCAGGGCACGGTCGCGATGACGCCGGCGCTCACCTTGGCGGTGCCGAGCAGCTTGTTGCTGAGGATGAACCCGCCGGCCCCACCGCCGCCGCCACCGCCGGTGTTGCCGCCCGCGGCGTCGCCCGCGTCGGCCTGGGCGTTGCCCGCGAACCCGTCGCCACCGTCGGCCC
>JALZOI010000606.1 GCA_030857245.1 Myxococcota bacterium | reverse complement strand
TCGAGGAGCTGTCCTTCATGCCCGGGCCGCGCGAGATCCCGACCGGCGACCCCGGCGATCCGTCGCCGCCGCCCGGCCGGGTGCCGCCAGGCGACTCGCGGTCCCTGCGCAAGGAGGGCGCGTTCGCGCTGATCTACCGGATCGGGACGTTCGTGATCAGCCGGTTCGGCACGGTCGGCACGCGGGGCCAGTGGCGGGTGGTCGAATACCCCACCTCTGCCTCGGCGAGTCACTCGTATGCGAAGGAGTGCAGTCGCTTCGTGGCGGACGGGTTCTCGGACTATCGTGACTGAGTGACCGAACCTCCGCGCAAGCCGTCGTGGCTCGTCCGCTGGGCGCTCGAGGCCCCGACGCGGTGGCTCGGCCGCCGGAGCTCGATCGGCCAGGACGTCGCGAGCGGCGCGGATGGCCTCTCGTACCTGCGCCACCTCGTGCGAGGGAACCGGATCCGGCGCGGCGTCGCGTTCGACGAGCTGACACCCGAGTCGCCGCCGGTCCTCATCATCCACGGGTTTCTCGGAACCCGCGGCTCGATGTACATGCTCGAGCGCCGGCTCGTCGAGGATGGGTTCGTCGTGGTGTCGTTCAACCTCGGGACGCTCAACGTCCGCGACATCCGGCGATCCGCGTTCCTCATCCACCGCAAGATCGAGCGGATCATGGCGCAGACCCCGTCGCAGCGCATCGACATCATCGGCCACTCGATGGGCGGGCTGATCGGCCTCTACTACGTCAAGAAGCTGGGGGGCCACGCCCGGGTCCGCAAGCTGATCATGATGGGGACGCCGGTCCGGGGGACCTGGGCGGCGCTCGTCGGCGTCGTCACGCTCGGCCTGTGGTCGACCTCGTCGTGGCAGCTGCTGCCGCGCAGCCGGTTCCTCGACGAGCTGGCCCAGGGCCCGATGCCCCCAGGGGTCGAGGTCCATACGATCTCCGCGGCCCGGGACTGGGTCGTCCCGCTCTCGACGACCCGGCTGACCGGCGCCAATGCGATGACCGTCCCGCTCGGCCATTCGAGCCTCGTGGTCTCCGAAGAGGTCTACCGGCGCGTCGTCAATGCGCTCCGGCCGCCACGAACGGACGTCACCGAGGAGATTGCGGCGACCGATTGACCGGCGTTTGCTTGCGCGCACGTCAGGTTGGGCACTAGAATTTTCGAGTCCTTGCAGCCGCTCACACATCCCGGTGACGGCCGATCCGTATGAACGACCGTCCCCGCTTCGCATTGCGCTTCATCTCGGGCAAGTACCAGGGAGGCGAGTTCCCGCTTCGTATGAACCGGGAGATCATCATCGGCAGGTCGAGTGACCTCGACATGGTGCTCGTCGAGGACATGGTCTCGCGTCGCCACGCGAAGATCAGCTCGTCGGAGAACGAGGTCTACATCCAGGACATGGGCTCGACGAACGGCACGTTCGTCAACGGCGAGAAGATCGCGGGGCGCGCGCTGCTCCACGAGGGCGATCGCATCCTCGTCGGCACGTCGATCATCAAGGTGGTCGGCGTCGACGGCGTGGTCGCGCAGCAGAGCGAGGCCGAGGCCCGCCGCCGGCTCGAGGCCGGTGCGCAGCAGCGCCAGGCCACGCAGGGGCGCCCGATGTCGGGCGTGATCGAAGAGATCCCGCTCCCCGATCTGCTGCAGCTGCTGTCGACCAGTCGCAAGAGCGGCGTGCTCACCGTCAACAACGGCGTCAGCATCGGCAAGATCTACCTGCGCAAGGGCGCCATCTACTTCGCGACGATCAACGACGACTTCGCGGTCAGCCCCCAGAAGGCGATCTACCGGATGCTGACGTGGCTCACCGGCACCTTCGAGCTCGAGCCGAGCGTCGAGATGCAGGTGATGGAGGAGATCCAGGAGTCGACGGAGGGCCTCCTCATGGAGGGCGTCCGCCAGCTCGACGAGTTCCGGCACCTGCAGAAGCAGCTGCCGCCACTCGGTTCGCCGCTCGCGGTCCCGACGCCGCTCGCCGGAAAGCTCCGCGATCTCAGCCCCTCCGAGCTCGACACGTTCCAGCTCGTGCTCGATCACGGCCAGCTTCAGAAAGTCCTGGATAACTTCCCGGGCACCGACCTCGACGCAGCGCAGAACATCATCGGGTTGATGAAGCGCGAATTTGTCGTCGTCCCCTGAGCGGACCGGCGCGCTATCCTCGAGAGGTTGCTGCGCCGCGCGCATCCTGCGAGTCACGTGTGCACCGAGCTCATCGTCGGTGAGCTCCGGTTGCGCACGCCCTATCGCGGGATCGAGACCGGGCGCGCCACGCTGCGCATCCGGGTCACGAACGAGACGCACGGCGTCGCGCACGAGGTCGTGATCGATGTCGACGATCTCGCGATCGAGGTCCGCGAGGACGATGGCTGCTTCGTGCTCGGCGCCGGCACCATCGACACGCTGTTCGTGGTCGAGCGCCAGCCCCGCTGCGGCTTCCTGACGTGGTTCGGCGTGTTCGCACGCCGGCGCGGCCGCACCGACCGGCTGCTGCTCGAGACGCCGGAGTGCAAGGTCGCACGCTTCGTGGAGCGCACGATCGAGGCGCACCTCGGGCTCGACGATCAGCCGGTGCGCGGCGAGCTCCGCGTCGACTGACCCGGGGAGCCGGCCCGGTTCATGGCCGGCGCGTGACCGGCGGGTGGCCGGGGGTGTGGTACGAACGAACCGTGAGCGCGCCGCTTCGCGAGGCCTCCTCGGTGATCCTGCTGCGGCGCGCGCCGGCGGGGCTCGAGGTGTTCCTCGTGCGGCGCCAGCAGCAGGCCTCGTTCATGGCCTCGGCGTTCGTGTTTCCGGGCGGCGCCGCCGACGACGGCGAGGACGCGCGGACCACCGCTGCGCGCGAGCTGTTCGAGGAAGCCGGCGTGCTGCTCGCGAAGGATGTCGGCGCGGGCGCGGACACGATCGAGGCGTTCAGCCTCGCGACGCTGCGCAAGAAGATCCTCGCCGGCGGCGACGCGAACCGCTATCTCGCGATCGCCGGGCTGACGTGGTCACCCGAGCCGCTGGTGCCGTGGTCGCACTGGATCACGCCGTCGATCGAGCCGAAGCGGTTCTCGGCGCGGTTCTTCGTGTGCGAGCTGCCGAGCGGGCAGGTGCCGTCGTTCGACGAGATCGAGACCGTCGAGGAGCTGTGGGTGAGCCCGGCCGACGCGATCGAGCGCGCCGGCGAGCTCCGGCTGCCACCGCCGCAGATCCGGACGTGCTGGGAGCTCGCGCAGCTCGGTTCGATCGAGGCGGTGCTCGCCGAGGGTCAGGCCCGCGCCGCCGAGCCGCATCCGATCATGCCGCGGCGGAGGTCGGGCGCACCCGACGAGCCGCCCTGCCTGCTGTTGCCGTGGGACCCCGAGTACACGGTCGCAGGGACCGGTGATGCCACGCCGCTCACCTATCAACCGCGCTGGGCGCGTGGCCCGAGTCGCTTCGTCCTGGAGGATCGCGCGTGGAAGCACGTCGCCGCACCTGGTTCGACGAGCGCGGGCTGATCGTCGCCGCGGCGCGGCCGACCGACGGGGACGCCGCGGGCCGCGAGCGCTCGATCCCGTTCTACGCCGGTGCGATGCACTACTGGCGCGTCGATCCGCGGCGGTGGGCGGCGTGTCTCGCGACGCTGCACGCGACCGGGCTGACGATCGTCGAGACCTACGTGCCGTGGCGCGTCCACGAGCGCGAGCGCGGGCACTACCACTGGGAAGGCATCGCCGATCTCCCGCGCTTCCTCGAGCTTGCCGCGGCCGCCGGCCTCAGCGTCGTGCTGCGCCCGGGGCCGCACGTCAACGCCGAGCTGACGTGCTTCGGGATGCCGGATCACGTCGTCGGCGATCCGGTCTGTCAGGCTCGGACCTCGCGGGGGACGCCGGTGTGGCTGCCGTCGCCGCCGCGCGCGTGGCCGGTGCCGTCGTACGCGAGCCACGCGTTCCACGAGCGCGTCGCACGCTGGTACCGCGCGGTCGGAGAGGTCGTGCAGCCGTACCTCGCGCCCGCCGGGCCGGTGGTCGCGATCGGCATCGACAACGAGGCGCAGCTGTTCTTCCGCACCGGCGCGTACGACCACGACTATCACCCCGACGCGATCGCGTGGTGGAACGAGGCGACCGGGCTCGACGGCGACCCGCCGCGCGCGTGGAGCGACGAGGAGGCGGCGCGGTGCATCTCGTGGGTGCGGTTCAAGGATCAGTACATCGCGCGCGCGCTCGGTGACTTCGGCAAGCTGCTCGACGACGCGGGCCTCGGCGGCATCGCGCGGTTTCACAACGTGCCGCCCGGCCATCATGGTCACTACGATCTGCGCCGGATCCAGCACGCGATCGGCGGTCCCGTCGGCATCGACGCGTACACGCCTCGCGCCGACTTCCGCGAGCTCCGCCGGCGGGCGCTGGCGTGCGTGGGCAGCGCGCGGCCGGTGCCGATCGCCTTCGAGGTCGGCGTCGGGTGGTCTCCATGGTTCCCGCCGCTCGACGGCCCGACCGGCGCCGATCCGGATCGCGAGCGCGATCACGTGCTGACGCTGCTGGCGTCGGGGATCCGCGGGTTCAACCTGTTCATGGCGGTCGAGCGCGACCGCTACTATGGCGCGGCGATCTCGCGGACCGGCACGCTCGAGCGCCACGCCGCGTGGATCGAGCCGCTCCTGCGCGCGCTCGCCGAGATCGACTGGCCCTCGCTGCGCCGGGTGCCGGTGATCGCGCTGGTCGCGACCCGCGCCGACCTCCGGTTTGGCGTCGCTACCTCGCTGCTCGATCCGGTGACGCCGGTGCTCGCCGAGGCGCTCGGCCTCGGCC
>JALZOI010000605.1 GCA_030857245.1 Myxococcota bacterium | reverse complement strand
ACGCCGAGCGCCTCCAGGTCGAGCTCCGTGCAACCGCGGCGCTCCGCGCCCGCGTCGCCCTGCGCACCCAGCTCGTCGCGTTCGGCGCCCGTGCTCGCCCGCCGATGCCCGCCGTCATGCTCGAGCAGCCGGGCCCGGCGCCCTTCGATGGCGCGCGCTGGATCGCCGGTACCTGGGGCTGGACCGGGACCACCTGGGCGTGGACGGCCGGCGGCTGGACCGACGCGGATCGCTTCGGCGACGCCGGCGGCGAGGTCATCGTCAAGACCGTCGATCACGCCCCGCCAGCGCCGCCGGCGCCGCCGGCCATCAGCGTCGGCGTCCCCGTCGCGCCCACCCACACCGCGGGCTCCGTCACCACGTCCATCGGCGGCTCCGTCACCGTCCCCACGATCACCGTCTCCCCGACGATCACGATCACCCCCGGTGTCCGCGTCATCCGCGATCGCCGCTCGTCACCGCGCGGCCCGACGGTCCGCGATCAGCGGAAGTCCAGGCCCCGCGTCCGCGATCACCGCTGACGATGGCGCGACGTTCCGCATTTCCAGTTGCCGGCTGCCCGCCGCGCGTTTCGGAGGAAGCCCAAACCCAAACTTACTCGGCGGGCCCCGCGCACGCCTTCGCGGCCTCTGCCGTCTTCGCCGCGATCATGCAGTCGACCTGGTCGTCGTTGTTCGCCGACTGGCACTGCGACACGAAGAAGTCGATGTCCTTCTCGAGCGCGTTCGTCAGCTCGCCCAGCTTCTTCTTGCGCAGGCCTTCGCGCTCCGCCTCGGGCGCCGCCGCGATGTCCGCGTCGGCCTTCTTCCAGTACAGCAGCGTCGCGTAGTTACGGGCCGCCTGCTCGCACTTCTGCGCGTCGCCCTTGCACGCGCCCACACTCACGCTCACGAACGCCGCGATCACGAGGCCCAGGACTGCGCGCATGCCGGCTGCGTACCACGCCACCTGCGGCGATGCGATAGGCTGCGACCATGCGTCGCGTGGCGGTCTGGCTCGGATGCGGTGTCGCCGTGCTCGCACCCGCGCGGGCTCAGGGATCACCGGTGCCGTCGACGATGGCGACCACGGAGACGACCACGGCGGCGACCACGGCGGCGACCACGGATGCGACCACGGATGCGACCGCGGCGGTGACCACGCCGGCGACCACGAGCACGGCAGCGACCACATCACCGGCCGCGGCGAGCACGTCGTCCACGACGGTGACGCTCGAGGGTGGCGCCGAGGCTGACACGAACGTGCAGCGCGTCGAGACCGGCAGCGGGCTCGAGACCATGCGGCGCGCGGGTCCCGTCGGCCGGCTCGGCGCGCGCATCGATCATCGAGGCCCGGCGGTCGGCGGCGGGTTCGCGCTCGTCGGATCGGCGCTCGCGCGGCTGGTCTCGAACGCGGAGGCTTCGCCGGAGAACGTCGCGCTGCTCACCGGCGATCTGCGGTGGCTGCGTGCGCTCGGGAAGCGGCCGGTGTCCGCCGGCTTCGGGCTGACGTTCGCGGAGGCGCTACCGATGATCGATCGCATCGGCGCCCGCACGTTCCGCAACCTCGGCGCCGACGCGCTGCTCGTGCTGCGCGGCACCGACCAGCGCGCGCTGACCTTCGCGGTCGGTCCGCGCCGCTTCGAGTACAAGCCCGATCACGCGTTCGACTGGAGCGGCCTCGCGCTCAACGCGCGCCTCGATCTGACGCTGTGGGAGCCCGCGGACGACACGCGCAGCCTCGAGCTCGCCGCGATCCTCGGGTTCGAGGCGCGCGCGTACGAGAGCACCGCGCGCGCGAGCGCGTGTCCCGATGATGCGCCACCGAGCCCGACCTGCTTCGCGCCGACGTCGATGGACCGTCACGATCGCTACCAGCGCGCCGGCCTCGAGCTGACGTGGGTCGGCGCCGCCGTCGCGACGGCGGGCTACTCGCTGACCGTCGTCGACTCGAACAGCTACGGCCTCTCCCTCGTGCGTCACCGCGCGACGCTCTCGGTCACGACGGAGCTGCCGGGCAAGCTGATCGGCACCGCGCTCGCCACGCTCCAGCTCGACCAGTACCTCGACGGCCTCGTCGTCGAGAAGGATCTCCAGCACCAGGAGTTCACCAACCTCGACGACGCGAACCGGAGCTCGCTGCAGCTGCGGCTCGCGCGCAAGCTCACGCCGACGTGGTCGATCGAGGGCCGCGCCGCGATCTGGCGCGACCTCGGTGGCGCCGGCGACACCGAGTTCCGCCGCGAGCTCGTCTACGTCGGCGCCGTCTTCAACCGGTGACGGCCTACTTGCGGAGCTGCTTCGCGCGCTGCTCGATCTGCGCGCGCTTCAGCCGGAGCAGGTCGAGCTTCGCCTTCACGGCATCGCGGGTCCGCGCCGCCGCCTTCGCGCGTTGCGCCGGATCCCCGGAGCGGTGCGCGCGCGTCAGCGTGTCGATCGTCGTCGGATCGACGACGTCGGCGAGGACCACGGTCGCCTCGGCCTCGAAGCTCGGCGTCTGATCGGGGGGCCCGCCGGTGCCGCCGGTGGTGTCCGCGTCTTCTGGCGATGCGGCACCGTCGAGGGCTTCACGGCCGCCGGACGCCTGCTGGGGATTGCGGCTGGGCTGCCCGTCGTCGCGCCGATCGAGCACGCTCGCGCGGTCGTGCGACTTGCGGAGCTCGGCGACCCGCTCGAGGTTCTTGCTCTGCTTCTCGAGCCCGCTGATCTGGTGCTGGAGCTCGGCCTCGAGCGCGCGGAGCTCCGCGGCCTGCAGATCGAGATCCTCGGGGTCCGCGCCCGGGTCGAGCTCGAGGTTCGGGATCTTGATGCGGTGCACGGGGCGCCGGGTCGGCGGCACGAGCTGCGCCTTGAGCCGCGCGAGCTGCTGCGCGCGCGGCCCGACCGCACCGGCCGCGAGCTCGCCGTCGATCGCCGCGATCAGCGAGCGACGTGCCCCGGTGAGCTGGCCTTGCGCACCGGCGAGCTCCCGCGTGACCCGCGCGAGCGCGGTCGCCGTCTCGTTGGCGTTCGACAGGCGCTCCTTGAGCTCGCGCTCCTGGCGCCAGGACTTGCGCTGCTGCTTGAGCCGATCGATGGCGCGGAGCTCGCCCTCGTACTGCAGGCGGAGCCGCTGGGTCTCGCCGACGAGCTGCCCGACGCGGCGCTCGGTACCGGACGCGACCTGCTGGGCCCGGGCGGTGACCGCAGGCTGCGCCATGGCGGTGGCCGAAGCCACCGTCAGGAGGAGCACGATCCACCACCGCACCATGGACCTCTGGGATAGCAGCCGCCGTGCCACTCTCAAGGCCCCGTCAGGGCGGTCCCGGTGCCCCGATCCGCCCGCACCCACATCCCCGAATGTGTCGTGTTGCCGGCGTCACGCCTCAGATTCCTGAGGCCGCTCCGCCGCGAGCCGCATCACGAGGTAGCGCAGCGCCGCCGTCGCCATCGTCGCGACGACACACAGCGGCTCCTCCCCGGGTCGCTCCCAGACCAGGTAGTCGCGGCCTTCGGCGTCGACGATGGCGTGGAAGCGCAGGCGGCGCAGCCGGTAACCGCCCGCGAGCTCGAGGGCCTCTCCGGCGAGCTCGATCGAGGGGTCGAGGGCGCGCCCGTAGCGGGTCATCACCCGATCGACCGCGGCGACCGAGAGCTCACCCTCGGTGCCATCATCGTCACGCAGGTGGAGGCGATCGCCGGCGACGCTCCCGACGCTCCGCGCATGCGTGCCATCGCTCTGGATCCGCTCGTCGAGAAGGAGCACGGGTCGCATCCTACGCTAAAGTCCTCCGCATGCGACGCGCGGTACTGGCGGCGATGGCAACGGTCCTCGGTTGCGGTGGCCCCAAGCTCCAGGAGCGCTCGGTCAGCGACGTGAGCGCGAGCTTGCCCGCGACGCTCGAGGTCGAGCGGCCGCGCGAAGGGGATGCACGGACGGTGAAGATCCGGGTCTGGGTCGACGCGACGATGCGCGCGCAGCCGCGGTGGCGCGAGGAGATCGGCGATCAGATCGACTACGCGAGTCAGCTGCTGACGCCGCTCGCCGGCGTCCGCCTCGCGATCGAGGGCTACCAGGACTGGGATCGCACCGGCGAGCCGCACGAGGCGCTGCGCCAGCTCGCGGCCGTGGATCCGGGTGACGGCGCGACCTGGGTGATCGGCTACATCGCGCCGCGCGACGCGGCGACCACGGTCCTCGGCGAGCTCGGCTTCGGTGAGCCGCTCGGCCGGCACGTCGTCGTGCGCGGCTGGGCCGGCCGCCCCGAAGCGCTCGGGCTCGCGGAGACGCTGGCGGAGCTCAAGAAGGCGGAGCGGGTCGAGGTGCTCGGCGCGCATCGCCGGCACAAGCAGGCCGTGGTCCTGCTCCGCGCGATCGCGGCCACGCTCGGCGCGATCGCGGAGACCGATCCCGCATGGATCCAGCACCCGACGTACTCGCCGAAGCAGACCGGCTTCTCCGAGCGCAACCGCGAGCTGATCACGCTCGCGCTCGACGCCCGCCAGGCCGAGGAGACCGACCCGGTGGTCGCCAAGAAGCTGCTCGAGGCGATCGAGAAGGCGGCGTGGGGCGGCTGGGTGCAGAGCGACCAGGAGCAGGTCACGAAGCACATGCGGAACATCCTCGATGCGGCGAAGGCCGGGAAGACGGCGAGCGAGGTGCCGGCGGCCGCGTACGATCAGTTCTCGCGGATCAAGACGCTCGCGCAGCAGGGCAAGGTCGAGGACGCGCTCGCCGAGCTCGCGAATCTCTTGACCGCGTATCCCGGCAACGCCGCGATGCACCAGCTGCGCTGCGAGATCATGCTCGGCGCGGCCG
>JALZOI010000604.1 GCA_030857245.1 Myxococcota bacterium | reverse complement strand
GCGTAGGCCCACCCTCCGTCGGGAGCCCGCCGGCCGCCGACGCGGGAGGCCCGGCTGCAGCGGCACGGGTAGACCCGCCCGCTCGCGGCGAGCCGATCGAGCGCGCCCTCGTGCGCGGCGCGCCGGTTGCTCTGCACGATGATCTCGTCCCAGTCGAGGCCGAGCCACGTGCACGCCTCGACGAGCTGCTCGGCCCACGCCGGGCGGACGCGCGTGACGTCGAGGTCCTCGAGCCGGAGCAGCGCGCGGCCGTCGCGCGCGCGGGCGTCGAGCCAGACCAGCAGCGCGGACAGCAGCGTCCCCGGGTGCGCCTCTCCCGTCGTCGACGGCGCGAACCGCGAGATCACGAGGCGAGTCAGGAGCCGGCGCGGGCGGCAGGCGTGCGGACCGGGCGGCGCGCGACGTCGGCCCAGTACGGCTTGTAGCGGTTCTTGCCCTTCAGGAACGTCCACGAGGTGTCGTGCAGCGTCGGGCGCGAATCGATGTGGATGAACTGGTCCTCGGGGTACCAGCCGACGCCGACCTCGGTGTAGCGGCGCCACAGGTAGTCGCGGACCTCGCGGAGCTTGACGCCGCGGATCCGGAAGTCGATGGCGCGGGCCGCGCGATGGGGCGACGTCCGCGACTCGCCGCGCCGCACGCGGTACGCCGACACGAACTCGAGGGTCTTGCCTTCGTAGCGATCGGCGACGTCGGCGATCATCGCGAGCGTCTTGGTCGAGATCGAGTGCGCGCGGTTGGTGTCGCGGCAGCGGAACAGGTGCGCGACCTGCTTCTTGGTCACCGGATCGGTCGTGCCATCGCGCTCGACCACGACCGTGGCGTTGACCCGGAGGTTCTCGTCGTACAGCTTGATCTCGACGGGCGTGGCCACGCGGGCCTCGAGGAGGAGCGCGACCGCCTGGCTCGGGATCGGGACGGGGCTCGCAGCCGCCATCCACCCCGCCATGAGCGTCGTCGCGAGCTTGATCTCGAGGATTCCGGGGACCATGCAGGCACCTGTGTACCCCGGCGGGAGCGCCGGGCGAACGACAGCCTCTAACGCCTGCTGTTCCCGCGCAACGTGAATAATTGCGGAGGTTTCGGCGGGTTTACACACCTGGTCGGGCGTTCACTCGGTACGCCGGGGTACGGTCCTCGCAAGATGCGCTTCACCGAGGAACACCAGCAGCTCCGCCGCACCGTCCGGGACTTCGTGGAGCAGGAGATCAACCCACATCTGGATGGTTGGGAGCGGGACGGCGTGATGCCCCTCCACGAGCTGTTCAAGAAGGCGGGACGGCTCGGCCTGCTCGGCGTCAACAAGCCCGAGGCGCACGGCGGCATGGCGCTCGATTACTCGTACCAGATGTGCGTGACCGAGGAGCTCGGCACCTGCGATGGCGGCTCGTTCCCGATGGCCTTCGGCGTCCAGACCGACATGGCGACGCCGGCCCTCGCGCGCTGGGGCGCCGAGGAGCTCAAGCAGGAGTTCCTGGCGCCCGCGATCGCCGGCGAGGTCGTGACGTCGATCGCCGTCAGCGAGACGAGTGGCGGCTCGGATGTCGCCGCGCTCAAGACGACCGCGCGCAAGGACGGCAGCGACTACGTGATCAACGGCTCGAAGATGTGGATCACGAACGCGTCGCAGTCCGACTGGCTGTGCACGCTGGTCAACACCGGGGATGGCCCGGTCCACGCGAACAAGACGCTCGTGATCATCCCGACGAAGACCAAGGGCGTCGAGGTCGGGCCGAAGATCGACAAGCTCGGCATGCGCGCGTCGGATACCTGCCCCGTGTTCTTCGAGAACGTGCGCGTGCCCCAGCGCCACCGCATCGGCGAGGAGGGCATGGGCTTCATGATGCAGATGGTGCAGTTCCAGGAGGAGCGGCTGTGCGGCGCGATCGGGTCGGTGCGCGGCATGGATCGGCTGCTCGAGGTGACGATCCAGTACTGCCGCGAGCGCGAGACCTTCGGCCAGCCGCTGATCGCCAACCAGGTGATCCACTTCCGGATCGCCGAGCTCAAGACCGAGATCGAGGCGCTGCGCTCGCTGTGCTACCGCGCGGTCGAGGACTACATCGGGGGCGCCGACGTCACGATGCTCGCGTCGATGGCGAAGCTCAAGGCGGGCCGGCTCGCCCGCGAGGTCTCCGACGCGTGCCTCCAGTACTGGGGCGGCATGGGCTACACCTGGGACAACCCGGCGGCGAAGGCCTTTCGCGACACCCGCCTGCTCTCCATCGGCGGCGGCGCCGACGAGATCATGCTCGGCATCATCTCGAAGCTCATGGGGATCCTGCCCGGCAAGAAGAAGAAGTGATCGCCGCGCCCCGAGCGAGCCCGTCGGCGCCGCCGGCCGGACTCAGTACCGTGCCGCCGCCTGCTTGCCGAGCTCGACGAGCGCGTCGCGCGAAGGCTTGACGACCTGGTCGGGGATCGTGAGGAACACCGCGATCTGGTCGAGCCCCTTGCGGAACCTCACCACCTTCATCGGGCCGCTCATCACGTACGCATCGTCGCCGATGCCCGCCACGCGCTCGGCGTCGGAGTCGACGTTCTCGGCCTTCGGCGCGAACTCGCCGATGTCGTTCAGCTTCAACTTCATGATCCGGATCTCGCCGCCCGCACGCGGGTATGCACACACACTCGCCATCGCGTTGGTCACGCGCTGGGGAGCGTCGGGGGCGCCGCCGAGCAACGCACCTGCCTCGTCCGCGGTGACGAGCCGACAGAGATCATCGCCGCCCGCCGCCGCGGGTCCGCCGCCGCCCGTCGCGGGCCCGCCCCCGGTCGTGGGAGCAGCCTTGTCACCGTCATTGGCGCTCTTGCTACAACCGATGGCGAGAGCGAGCCCGAGACCCACGATCGAGCTGATGCGCATGTGAAACGATACCACCGCGCGCGCGCCAGGTTCGGCTCACCGACGAGCCACGTCCGCACCTCGCATCCGTGGTCACGAACGCATACGCTCCCGGGGTCAGTGGTTGCTCCCGGTCCGCGAGACGTACGGCGCGCGCTCCGCCTCTCCGCATGGCTCGCGGTTGTTGTCGCCGCGTCGTTCTCCAGGCTCGCGCACGCCCAGTGGACGCCCGCGCCCGATGCGAGCCAGCCGGTCGAAGCGCCGGCCGCCGCGCCCGCGCCGTCGCCACCGCCGCCCGAGCCCGAGCCGCAGCAGATCGTCGGGTTCCGCGTCCGCGGCGACTCGAAGCTCAAGCCGCGCACGCTCGGCTACCTCGCGCACGTGAAGATCGGCGATCGGTTCTCGCCCGACGAGGTCCCGCGGATCGTCCGCAACCTGATGTCGAGCGAGCTGTTCGAGAAGGTCGAGGTCAGCCTCGAGCAGGCCCCCGACGGGCTGGTGCTCGTCGCCACGCTCGATGACAAGCACTCGTGGTTCGTGGCGCCGACGCTGTCGCTCGTCGCGGGCAAGCGCGCGGTCGGCCTCGGCTTCATCGAGAACAACCTGGCCGGGCGCAACCAGAAGCTGCTGCTCTACGGCCAGCTCGGGGATCGCGAGTCGCTGTTCTTCGGGACGTACCTCGACCCCTCGGTCGGCGGGAGCCCGCTGACGTACCGCTTCGATCTCTATGCGTATCGCCGCGTCAGCAGCGAGTACGCGAACCCCGTCGACGATCCGACCGACGACACCATCCTGCGCTCGAGCACCACGACGTACCTCGGCGGCGGGCTGCTCGTCGGCTGGGCGCTGCGCTGGTGGCTCGTCGTCGATCTCCGCCTGCGCGGCGCGTACGTCACGTTCCGCGACGCGCAGGCGCCGGACGGCACGCCGCTGCCCGCGCCGCAGCACGACGGCTACGACATCTCGATGCAGACCCGGATCACGCTCGACGCGCGCCACTACCACTTCGGCGTGCGCTGGGGCCCGTACCTCCAGATCCAGACCGACGCCAGCGTGCCCGGCCTCGACGACTACGGCTACGCGTGGGCGCTGCTGCGCGCGTACTACAGCTGGCGGATCTTGAACGAGCACCAGTTCGAGGTGCGCACGCTCCAGGCGATCGGCCGGCACATGCCGTTCCACAACGACTGGACGCTCGGCGGCTTGATCGATCTGCGCGGCTACGCGACCGACCGGTTCCGCGGCGACGTGCGATCGGTGTACCGCGTCGAGTACTCGCTCCCGATCGCGAAGTGGAAGTACTTCGCGTTCCGCGGGATCGGGTTCTGGGATACCGGCTTCATCGGCCGCTACTTCCCGCGCAGCGAAGCCGACCGCAGCTACCTCGCGCCGATCACCGGCCGGCAGGCGCGGTGGTGGCGCAACGATGTTGGCGTCGGCCTGCGGATCTACGTGAAGCGCGTCGTGCTGCCGCTGCTCGGCCTCGACTTCTCGTATGGCATCGAGTCCGAGGCGCCGCAGCTGACGTTCCAGATCGGCCTGACCGACTTCTGATCGCCGGGCGCGCTACGCGGGGCTACTCGGGAACGACGCCGCCGATGGGGACCCAGATCGTCTCGCCCGAGCTGCCGACCTCGAGCTCGTAGTAGCCCTGCAGCAGCTGCCGCACCGTCGCCGACTGCATGAGGCCGTGCGGGCCCGGCACGAGCACGCGCGCGCCCGGGGCGACCTTGGTCGGGATCTCGCCGGCGACCGCGCGGTGCTCCGTGGCGGCGCCGATCGGCGACATGCCGATGCCGAGGATCGAGCCGCGCGGCTCGTCGGGGTCGCGGGGCGCCACGCCGACCCGCAGCGCGCCGGGCACGGGAGTCTGCAGGCGGATCGAGCCGGGCGTTGGCGTCTTGACGCCGGGCTGGGTGATCTCGTCGGTGTGCGGG
>JALZOI010000090.1 GCA_030857245.1 Myxococcota bacterium | reverse complement strand
AGCTCGTCACGATCGATGTCGTCGCCGAGAACGGCGCACAACCGGGCGAGCGCGACGAGCTCGACGGTGAGATCTGCGAGCTCGCGCGCGGCGAGCCACGGACCAAGTGCGACCGGCGGAAGTGCATCGAGCGCCGTCGTGTCGAGGAAGTGCTCGCCGTTCGGGCGCGTGCGGATCGCGCCGCGCTCGTGGATCTCGCGCGCGAGCGTCGCGAGGTGCATCGGGTTGCCGTGCGCGATCGCGGCGATCTGGCGGAGCGCGCGTAGCGGCGGGTACTCGGCCGGCCGGAGCAGCGCCGCGGTCATCGCGACGGCAGCGTCTTCCTCGAGAGCGGGCAGCAGCTCGCGGCGATGCCGCTCGGCACGCGCGCCGAACCCGGGGCGCCGCTGCTCGAGTCGACCGGTCGCGAGGCCGATCACCCACAGCGCGAGCGGCTCGCCACCGAGCGTCGCGTACTCGAGCGCATCGAGGAGATCGTGATCGGCGAGGTGCAGGTTATCGAGGACGATCGCGGTCGGGCGCTCGCGGGCGGCGGCGCGCAGCGCGTCACCGACGGCGCGGACGACCGGTCCGACCGGCGTGCCGATCAGCGGAGCGAGCGCGACGTGGCTCGGCTGGCCGGAGCCGGGGGGCGGGATCTCGCCGCTCACGACGTGCACCCCGAGCTCGGCGAGGTGCGGAACGAGCGCGCGCGCGAGCACCGTCTTGCCCACGCCAGGCTCGCCGATCAGCAGCGCGAGGGCGGGGCCCCGGCCGGTCAGCGCGGCGGCGGCATCGGCCGTCAGATCCGCGAGCAGCGCATCGCGGCCGAACAGCTCGGTGGTCTGGCTCGCATCCCCGAGCTGCACGAATCCGGAGCCGAGCTCGCTCGGTCGGGTCGGCGTCTGGATCACCGCGGCGAGCGCGCGGGTCACGAGGATCCCGGTCCATGGTGCGGCGCTCCTGACGCCCGTGCTCGGGGCGCCAGCCGGCGGCAGCCAGGCCTCGGGCTGCTCGACCGCGAGGCCCGCGATGATCGTGCCGCTCGCCTGCGTGACCACGTGGAGGGCGTCGAGGTGGAGCACCACGCGCGCCCCGGCGGCAGCCAGATCGCGGGCCGCCGCCATCGCCGCACCGGCGGGATCCGCGTGATCCGCGCCGATGATGCCGCCCAGCACGCGACGGCCGCGCTGCGAGATCATCGAGATCTTGCGCGCGCCGAGCATGCCGAGCAGCGCCCGATCGACGCGCGGCAGCTCGGCCCACAGCAGGACGACCGGCTGCTTGCCCTCGCGCATCACCGACACCGAGTGCTGCGCGCGCTGCATCGACGGCGTCGCGTCGCGCAGCTCGAGGAGTCGGTTGCGCAGCGCGAGCGCACTCGCCGGCCGCCGATCCGGCAGCTTCGCGAGACAGTCGTGCACGAAGCCCTCGAAGGCCGTCGGGATCGTGGCGAGCGCACCGAGTGGTGGCGGGCGGAGCGCGGCATGGGCGCGCTCGAGCGCGGCGGCATCGCCCAGGAACGGCGGGCGGCCGGAGCACAGCTCGTAGAGCACGCAGCCGAAGGCGTAGATGTCGGCGCGCATGTCGACCGCCGCCGCGTCGCGCGCCTGCTCGGGAGGCAGGTACTCGAGCGAGCCCACCTGGACGCCCGCGCGCGTCGGGTCGTCGCGGTCCTCGGGGTACTTCCGCGCGAGCCCGAGATCGAGGATCACGACGGAGCCGTCCGCGCGCTGCACGAGGTTGTCGGGCTTGAGGTCGCGGTGGACGAACCCCGCGGCGTGGATCCGCGCGAGCGCCGCGAGGATCGCATCGCCCAGATCGATCACCTTGCCGATCCGGACGGGTCCCGCCTCCGTCAGCTGCGCGAGGTCGACGCCCGCGATCCGCTCCATCGCGATCCACGCGCGGCCGTCGTCGAGCACGCCTTCGCCGAGCAGCCGTGGCACGGCCGGCGGGCCGATGCTGGCGAGCGCCTCGGCCTCGCGCCGCATCCGCGCGCGCGCGAGCTCGTGATCGGCGTGCGCCACCTTGAGCACGCCCGCGGCAGGAAGCTCTCAGACCGTCGCGAAGCCGCCGCGACCGATGCACGGACCCAGCGGTCGCGACCAGGCGGGCGTCGCACCGCCGTCGCTCGCCGCCGGGGGCGCGGGCGGGCCGCCGTGCACGGCGCACGCTCGACCGGAACCCAGGCGCCGGTGACACGTCGCGCAGCGAGCCACGGCCCGACTCTAGCGGTGTTCACGGCGCCAGGCACGCATCCGGTCCCGCGGATCGACCGTGCTACATTTCGGCGCGCAGTGATCGAGCATGTGATCGAGGCGATGGTCGATGCGGTGCTGGTCGTGGACGTGGACGGGCTGATCTCCCTCACGAACACGGCCGCCGCGCGCATCACGGGGTACGCGGCAGAGCAGCTCCGCACCATGCCGGTGGCCAAGATCCTCGTCGACGACAGCTCCGGCCTGCACACCGTCGTGCGCCGGCGGATCGAGGACGGCGACATCTTGCGCCGTGAGGAGTCGTGGCTCGTCACCGTCGCGGGCGAGCGCATCCCGGTGTCGGTCACCGGCTCCCCGGTGCTGACGCCCGACGGTCGGCTCGAAGGCATCGTGCTCGTCGCGCGCGACATCCGCGAGCTTCGCCAGCTGCTCGCCGACAAGGAGGACGAGATCCGCCGGCGGCGTCGCGCCGAGGCCGAGCTGCGGGCGCTCAACGCGACGATCGAGGAGCAGCTCGAGCAGACCCGCGGATCGCTGCTGCTCGCGGAGCGCCGCGCCACGCTCGGCACGCTCGCCGGCGGCGTCGGCCACGAGCTCCGCAACATCGCGCAGATCCAGATCGCCGCGACCGACGAGCTCGGTGCAGCGCTCCGTGCCAACGAGGACGTCACCGAGCTCGCGCGGACGATCCTGCCGGACCTCGAGCGCGTCGGCGAGCACATCACGACGCACGGCAACCGGCTGATGCAGCTCGCGCGGCCGGGGCCCGACCGCGTCGACGCGCTCGATCTCAACGCGGTCGTCACCGACGTGGTCACGATGCTGCGCGGCGCCGGCAAGCTGCGGCGGGTCGAGGTCCGGATGAACCTGTCCAGCGAGCCGCTGACGGTCACCGTCAATCGCACGCGCATCGAGCAGATCATGGTCAACCTGCTCGTCAACGCGGTCGACGCGATCGACGCGGGCCCCGGGACGATCACGATCGACGTCCACCCGAGCACCGCCGATGACCGCCGCGTGGTCTGCGACGTGCGCGACAATGGCTCGGGCATCCCGCCCGAGCAACTCGAGCAGATCTTCAAGCCGTTCTTCACGACCAAGCCCGAGGACCGGGGCACCGGGCTCGGGCTGCCGGTGGCGCGCGAGATCGTCGAGAGCTATGGCGGGCGCCTGCTCGTGCAGAGCACGCCCGGCAGCGGCACGACGTTCACGTTCGATCTGCCCCGGTGATCGGGGCCGATCAGGTCGCGGGGATCAGCTCGACCATGCCCTCGCCGACCTTCTTGCCGGTGAGCACGCGGTAGTCGTTGCCCCACTGCTCGACGATCAGCGTGTCGTCGCCGGGCGCGTTGTAGAGCCACCAGCGGCAGCGTTCGACGTGGCCCTCGGGCCGATCCTTCGTGAGCGCGCCGAGCCCGCCGACGTCGCCGAACAGCCGGCAGGTCGCGGCGCCCCGCTTGTCGAGGACATAGCGGACCTCGCCGATCACGAGGGCCTCCGGCGGATAGCCGGAGAGCGGCATCGAGCTGTCCTGCGCGAGCAGCCGGATCGACGACGCGGCCGCGCGCTCGATGCCGACCACGAGCCACTTGACGTCGGTGCCGTCGACGATCCGCCCGCTGGTCCAGCGGTGGCCGTCCTCGTCGTAGGAGATCAGGCCCTCGCACAGGAAGTCCGCGCCGTCGAGCGTGAGGACGTCATCGACGCGCAGATCCGCGACACCCCGTTCGACCAAGCGGCCCCCCGATGACGACAGCAGCTTCTGGTTGCCGCCGCCGAGTTGCTTGCGGCTCCGCGCCGCGATCCCGACGGCCGACACGCCGCCGATCACGGTGAGCAACACGAGCAGGATCCAGAGCACGGTCGAGACTATCCACAGCGGCACGCGCCAACGCAACGCGGCGTGACGCTTCGTGAAGTGGCCCGCGGCTCGTTGACAACGTAGGCGGGCAAACGTACACCGACCCCACCCCCCCGCTCTGCGAGGACTCATGGTCGCGTCATGCCCACGATGAACATCATCGAAGCCGTTCGCGACGCCCTGCGGACGCAGATGCGCGCGGATCCCCGCGTCGTCGTGCTCGGTGAGGACATCGGCAAGTTCGGCGGGGTGTTCCGGGCGACCAGCGGGCTCTACGACGAGTTCGGCGGCGACCGCGTGATCGACACGCCACTCGCCGAGGCCGGCATCATCGGCACCGCGATCGGCATGGCGCTCTACGGCCTCCGCCCGGTGCCCGAGATCCAGTTCGGCGACTTCATCTTCCCGGCGTTCGATCAGATCGTGAACGAGCTGGCGAAGTTCCGGTACCGCTCGGGCGGCCAGTACCCGTGCCCGGTCGTGATCCGCACGCCGGTCGGCGGCGGCATCCGCGGCGGGCACTACCACTCGCAGTCGCCCGAGACGCTGTTCATCCACACGCCCGGCCTCAAGGTCGTCGCGCCGTCGAACCCGTACGACGCGAAGGGCCTGCTGCTCGCGTCGATGCGGCAGAACGATCCGGTGCTCTTCATGGAGCCCAAGCGGATCTATCGCGCGAGCAAGGGTGAGGTCCCCGAGAGCGACTACACGATCGAGCTCGGCAAGGCGGCGGTGACCCGCGAGGGCTCGCAGGTCACGCTGCTCGCCTGGAGCGGCATGGTGTCGATCGCCGAGGAGGCGCAGGCCAAGGCCGCCGCCGCCGGGATCTCGGTCGAGGTCGTCGACCTCCGCACGCTGATGCCGTTCGACATCGACACGATCCTCGCGAGCGTCAGGAAGACCGGACGCTGCGTGATCGTCCACGAGGCGCCGCGGACGTGCGGCTTCGGCGCCGAGCTGATCGCTTCGATCCAGGAGCGAGCGATGGAGTATCTCGAGGCACCGATCATCCGGGTCACGGGTCTCGACACCCCGTTCCCGTACAGCCTCGAGCACGAGTACTTGCCCAACGCGGACCGCGTCGTCGTCGCGATCCGCCAGACGCTGGAGTGGTAGCCATGGCGTTCGACTTCTACATGCCCGATATCGGCGAAGGCGTCGTCGAGGGTGAGATCGTGGCGTGGAAGGTCAAGGTGGGTGACCACGTCAAGCTCGACCAGCCGCTCGTCGAGGTGATGACCGACAAGGCCACCGTCGAGCTGCCGTCACCGCGCGCCGGCACCGTCGCGAAGATCAACTACAAGGACGGTGACATCTGCCCGGTCGGCAAGGTCCTCGTCACGATCGACGAGGACGGCGCGGTCGCCGCGGCCCCGCCGATCAGCAAGGCCGCCGAGCCGGCGAGGCCGTCGGCACCGGCCCCGCAGCGCGCCACGCAGTCGGCCATCCCCAAGCCGATGGGCCCCACGGCCACGGGCTCGGGTGGCATCCAGGTCGTCGATGCGAGCGAGACCCGCGCCCGCGTGCTCGCGACGCCGGCGACGCGCCGCCTCGCGCGCCAGCTCGGCGTCGAGATCGGCCGCGTGCCGCCGACCGGCAAGCATGGCCGCGTCACCACCGACGACGTCAAGGGCTTCCAGGGCAGCACCTCGACCGCGATGGTGCCGCAGCAGCGCGCCTACGCGCCGCAGGCGATCGCGAAGCCCACCCTCGGCTACGAGGAGGAGCGCATCCCGCTGCGCGGCATGCGCAAGCGGATCGCCGACGCGATGTCGCGCTCGGTACACACCGCGGCGCACTTCACGTACGTCGAGGAGATCGACATGACCGAGCTCGTCTCGGTGCGCGAGCGCGCGAAGGCGCGGGCCGCCGACCGCGGCGTGAAGCTCAACTACCTGCCGTTCATCGTGAAGGCGGTCGTGTCGGGCCTCAAGAAGTGGCCGGCGCTCAACGCGAGCCTCGACGAGAGCACGCAGGAGATCGTCCGCAAGAAGTACTACCACATCGGGATCGCGGCCCAGGGACCGCAGGGGCTCGTGGTCACCGTCATCCGCGACGCGGACATGCGCTCGATCTTCGATCTGTCGCGCGAGATCGATCGACTCGCCGAGGCGGTGCGCACCAACACCGCCACCCGCGAGGAGCTCTCGGGCTCGACGTTCACGATCAGCTCGCTCGGCAAGCTCGGCGGCGTGCTCGCGACGCCGATCATCAACTTCCCCGAGGTCGGGATCATCGGCGTCCACAAGATCGAGGAGCGCCCGGCGGTCCGCAACGGGCAGATCGTGGCGCGCCACCTCATGAACCTCTCGATCTCCGTCGATCACCGCCTCGCCGATGGCTGGGACGGCGCGATGTTCCTCCAGGACGTGAAGTCGCTCCTCGAGGATCCGACGACGATGTTCATGGAGATGGTCTGACGCCAGGCCGGCGCGCGAAGCCGGCGGATCGCGCCGCGTACCTCGTGACGAGGCTCGGCGTCACCGCTGATGACGACGACGCCGTCGATGACGACCTGGCGGAGACCGAGCTGCTCGAGCTCGGTGCGACGGCGGTGCCCGCGCTGATCGAGAAGCTCGCGGACGAGCAGTACGGCTACCGCGCGGCGATGGTGCTGTTCGCGCTCGGAGCACCGGCCGCGCGGCCCGCGATCCCGGCGCTCGCGAGGCACGCGAGCAAGCCGGCCAGCCACCTCCTGCACATGTGGGCGGCGCGCGTGCTCGGGCGGCTCGGCGAGCTCGATGCCGTCGTCGCGCTCGCCCGCAACGCGAAGACCCAGGCGGCGTGCGCCGCCGGGCTCAAGGCGGGCCGCCCCGCGAGCTATCCGGCGTTCGGCGAGCTGCTCGCACGCGAGGACGCGGCGCTCACGAAGTGGCTCATCGAGGAGCTGCGGCCGGGCAGCGCGGCGTACGAGCCGGCGTCGGGTGACTTCGAGCAGATCGCGGCGGCCGCGACGAGCCCGCACGAGTGCATCCGCAAGGACGTCGCGTGCGCGCTGAGTGACTTCCGGACGGGCGCCGACAAGGCGCGCGCGGCCCCGGTCCTCGCGAGCCTGCTCGGAGATCGCTCGTCCGAGGTGCGCCGGCTCGCGGCGCTCAACCTCGGCTACTGTCGCGGGCACGCCCGCGGCGTCGTCGGGCAGCTCCGCCCGCTGCTGGAGGATCGCGTCGCGGCCGTGCGTACGGCGGCGAAGGATGCGCTCGCCGAGATCGAGAAGCGCCGGCCCGGCACCTAGCCCCGTCGATCCGCGGCGCTCGCTCGGAGGGATCTGTAGTACGACCGAGGCATGAACGACGGGTCGATCTGGTACATCGGCGTCAACGGGCAGCAGCAAGGTCCGCTCGGCACGCAGCAGGTCATCGACATGATCCGCACGGGCCAGCTCAACCAGACCGCCTACGCCTACGGCCAGGGCCAGCCGCAGTGGACGCCGATCGCGCAGGTCCCCGTGTTCGGCCCGCTGTTCCATGCGCAGCCGCCGCCGCCGCCCCCGCCGCAGGGGCCCGCGCCGCTGGTCGCCGACCAGATCGACTTCGAGGTGTTCGGCAACGAGATGCAGTTCGTCGAGATCGTCCTCGATCCAGGCGAGGCCGCGATCGCCGAGGCCGGCGCGTTCTTCTACATGGATCCCGGGATCAAGATGGAGACCATCTTCGGGGACGGCTCGCACCACGCGCAGCAGCAGGGCTTCTTCGGCAAGCTCGCCGCGGGCGCCAAGCGCGTGCTCACCGGCGAGTCGCTGTTCATGACGATCTACGGCAACGGTGCGCCGCAGCGCCAGAAGGTCGCGTTCGCGGCGCCCTACCCCGGCAAGATCATCCCGGTCGACCTGCGCCAGCACGACGGCGTGCTGCTCTGCCAGAAGGACTCGTTCCTGTGCGCTGCGAAGGGCATCTCCGTCGGCATCGCGCTCACCAAGAAGGTCGGCGCGGGCCTGTTCGGCGGCGAGGGCTTCATCCTCCAGAAGCTCGAGGGTCAGGGGCTGGCGTTCGTGCACGCGGGCGGCACCGTCGTCGCGAAGGAGCTCGCCGCCGGCGAGACGCTGCGCCTCGACACCGGCTGCCTCGTCGCGCTCGAGCCGCGCGTCCACTACGACATCCAGTGGGTCGGCGGCTTCAAGAGCGCGCTGTTCGGCGGCGAGGGCCTGTTCTTCGCGACCCTGACCGGCCCCGGCAAGGTCTGGCTGCAGTCGCTGCCGTTCTCGCGGCTCGCGGGGCGCATGCTGGCGGCGGCGGTGGCGGCGGGCTTCGGGCGCGGCGACGAGGGCTCCGCGCTCGGTGGCCTCGGCCTGGGCAAGTGATGCAGTTCGTCCATCGCATGCGCACCGCCTGGCCGTGGCTGCCGGCGTTCCGCGCGGTCGCCGAGACCGAGCACCTGCCGACCGCGGCGCACCAGCTCGACGTGGTGCCCTCGTCGCTGTCGCGCACGGTGAAGCTGCTCGAGGACGAGCTCGGCGTCGCGCTGTTCGATCGCACCGGCAAGACCCTCGTGCTCAACGACGCCGGCCGCACGATCCTCGCCGCCGTCCGGGATGCGATGCGCTCGCTCGACGAGGCCTTCACCCGCGCCGCCGGCAACGAGCTGCGCGGCAACGTCGGCGCCGCCGCGTCGAGCGACCTCGCGTACACGCTGCTCGCACCCGCGTGCGCCGAGCTGGCGAGCTCGCAGCCCGACCTCTGCGCCTCGCTGGTGATCGCGAGCGATGCCGCGGTCCCCGGGCTGCTGCTGCGCGGCGACGCCGACGTCGCGGTCGTGCTGACGCCGCCCGATCAGCCGGACCTCGTTGTCACCGAGCTCGCGAGCTGGTCCCGCGGCGTCTACGGCGCGACCGCCGACGCCGCCGCGAGCCGGTGCGTCGTCGTCGGCACGCCGAGCAACCACGCTGATGATGGCTGGCCAGCGGCCTGCGAGCGTGGCATCGCCACGTGGGCACCCGACGAGCGCGCCGCGCTCGAGATCTGCGCGCGCAGCGAGCTCGTCACGGTCGCGTTCGACGTGATCGCGCGATCGAGTGGCTACGCCGGCCGACTGGTCCGGTTACAGGAGCCTGCGATTGCCACCAAGCCGCTGTTTCTCGTGCACCGGCGGGCCGTTGGCGTGCACCGCCGGACCGATGCGTTGATCGAAGCGATTCGCGTGATCGCCGCTCGACTCGCCTGAGCTGACGTCATCGCACGCGCGATCACGCGACGACGTGACCGGTCCGCTCGTTCGATTGAGACGAACACGTCCTTCGAATGACCACGCCGATGCTGTTTCGCGAGCATCGGTCATGACTTCGCGATCACGCGTGATCCGAGAAGCCCGAGGTGCACGTGACGCGCGTCGGCGAAGGCCGAGTGGCGCGCCTGCTGCACCAGGCCGCTCCGCAACTAACCGGGAGACTCAGACCATGATCATGAACTGGAAGCGTCTATCGTCCGCGTGCATCCTCGCATCCCTGACCGCCGTGACCGCGATCGGTCAGGTCGCCGCCGACGAGCCCGCGCGCGCGCGCAAGGCCACGACGGCGAAGCAACCGTCCGCGAAGCTCCAGGCCGCGATCGCGGGCTGGCCCGTCAAGCCGCGCGAGGTGGCGGCCACGATCGCCGCGAAGTACGGGGACCCCGACGAGGTGACCGCGAGCATGCTCGTGTGGCATCAGCGCGGCCGCTGGAAGCGCACGATCGTCTATCGCGAGGAGGTGCCGCATGCCTTCCCGAAGCCGCACACCGACATCGTCGAGCAGTTCATCGACTACAAGGTGCCGCTCGACAAGGTCGACGACCTCGCGGCGTACGACGGCTCCGTCGTCTACCAGCGGACGAAGGGTGAGCTGTCGGCGCGCTGTGACAAGGAGGAGATGAACTTCCTCGCGATCAACCTCGCGCACCAGGTCGCGACCGGCGCGAAGGACACCGAAGGTGCCCGGCGCTCGTACACCGAGGCAGCGATGGCGTTCATGGCGAACCAGCCGTCGCCCATCGTGCAGCGCCTGACCTTCGACGCCCTCCCGGGCGTCACCGCGGATCCGGACCGTCCCGCCCAACCCGACAAAGCTGCGAAGCGCTGAGGTCCATGACCATGCGCCACAAGATCCTGATGCTCGCCACGCTCCTGGCGGCCTGTTCGGGCGACGACCCGCGAGCACTCTCGGACGGGGCCGTGACGCCCCCGTTCGTCCCACCACCGACGCCCCCGGCCGGCGAGACCTTCGAGCAGCTGAAGCTGCGGATGGAGGCCGAGAAGCCCGCCTTTCAGGCCCGCCAGCTCGCGTTGCTGCAGGCTCGCTACGACCTGGGCGACAACCCGGGCCCCGTCGTCATGACGCGCGGCAAGCCCGTGCAGAGGGGCGTCCGCGTCCGGCTCGCGCCCGGGATGACGTGGCAGAGCCTCGCGGGGATGTCGCCGTCGGACATCAAGGCGGCCGACGTGTTCCCACCGGGGTTCATGCCTCTGCCCCATCCCCGCCACCTCGAGGGTGGGATGCTGTTCCCGCACCAGCAGATCGAGGAGGTCCTCGCGCAGACCGGGCGCGACCTGCAGCGCTTCGACCTCGACTTCGACCTGCCCGACCACGTGCTGCCCGAGTTCCCGGCCGCGATCTTCCTGACCACCCGGCCGGAGCTCGGCGACGTCTCGCAGGGCCAGCTCGTCACCACGCAGAACTTCTACCGGCTCTTCAAGGACAAGCTGAATGCGAAGGACCTCGACGGGCTCCGGCTCCTCGTCTTCCCGTTCGCCCAGCAGCAGTTCAACCTGATCGACGACCGGCGGTCCTGCGAGCCCCAGCTCGGAGTCGCCTGCTTCGACTGTCACCAGAACGGGCACAGCAACGGGGCGACCCACCTGGTCGGCGATATCCGGCCGCAAGCCGAGCGCAACCGGATCGAGACGCCGTCGTTGCGCGGCGTGCACCTGCAGCGGTTGTTCGGCTCGCAACGGGCGCTGATGTCCGTCGAGGACTTCACCGAGTTCGAGCAGCGCGCCGCGTACTTCGATGGCGACATCGACAAGGCCGCGCTCAAGGGTATCAACCCCCTCGATCGCGCGTCGCAGGTCCACCACATGGCCGAGCTCCAGAGGCTGCTGGCGTTCCCGCCGGCGCCAAAGCTCGACGTGTTTGGCAAGCTCAACACGCTCGCCACCGCTGCCGAGCTCCGTGGTCAGGCGTTGTTCGTCGGCAAGGCGCGCTGCGCCGAGTGCCACGACGGCCCGGCGTTCAGCGACAACCAGATGCACGATCTCCAGCTCGAGCGGTTCTTCGCGCCGCGGGTGATCAACGACCAGCTCGCGAATGGCGACGGCCCGATCAAGACGTTCCCGCTGCGCGGCATCAAGGAGTCACCGCCGTACCTCCACGACGGCCGCTTGCTGACGCTCGACGACACGATCGAGTTCTTCAACCTGGTCCTCGGCCTCCAGCTCACGCAGCCGGAGAAACAGGATCTGCTCGCCTACCTGCTCGTGCTGTGAGGCGACCGTCCCGCATAGACGCCGCGGCTCCCCGCCGCTAGATTGCGCGCATGGCTCATGCCGCCTCCCCGAGCGCCGCCCGCACCGGCGCGTTCGCCTACTTCGACGGTGACAACCTCGCGAAGGCGACCGGGCTCTTCCAGCTGCTCCGCGAGGACGGTACCGCGATCGACGAGGCCGCCCTCGCCAGCCTCGACCGCGAGCTCGCCCGCAAGCTGTTCGAGGGCATGGTCCGGATCCGCGTCACCGATGCCCGGATGCTGGCGCTCCAGCGTCAGGGTCGGATCGGCTTCTACGGCGAGGCGGTCGGGCAGGAAGCCGCGATCGTCGGCTCGGCCGCGGTCAGCCGGCCCGAGGACTGGATCGTGCCGGCGCTGCGCGAGGCCGGCGTCGGGCTGTACCGCGGCCTCACGCTCGACTCGTACATCGCGCAGATCTACGGCAACGCGGCCGACCCGACGAAGGGCCGCCAGATGCCGTGTCACCCGTGCGATCGCGAGCACCACTACGTCGTGATGTCGTCGTGCGTGTCGACCCAGATCCCGCACGCCGTCGGCATCGCGATGGCGATGAAGATCGCCGGCGATCGCAAGGTCTGCTTCGGCTACATGGGCGACGGCGGGACCAGCGAGGGCGACTTCCACGTCGCGCTCAACTTCGCCGGCGTCATGAAGGCGCCGGTCGTGCTGATCTGCCAGAACAACCAGTGGGCGATCTCGACGCCGCGCGAGGTCCAGACCGCCGCCGACACCATCGCCCTCAAGGGCATGGGCTACGGCGTCGAGGCGATCCGCGCCGACGGCAACGACGTGCTCGCCGTCTATCACGCCGTCAGCTACGCCGCCGACAAGGCGCGGCGGGGCGACGGCCCGACGTTCCTCGAGCTGCTCACCTACCGCGTCAGCGCGCATACGTCGTCGGACGATCCGTCGCGCTACCGCGACGAGACGGTCACGGAGGTGTGGCGCGGCCAGCGCGATCCGATCCGCCGCCTCGAGACGTACCTCATCAAGCGTGGCTGGCTCGCCGAGGGCGAGCGCGAGGCTCTCGCCGCCGCGCTCGAGGCCGAGGTGCGCGACGTGATCGCGCGCCAGGAAGCGGTCGGCCCGCCGGCGCTCGAGACGCTGATCGACGACGTGTTCGAGGAGCCGACCTGGCTGCTGCGTGAACAGCTCGCCGAGCTCGCCGCCTCGCCGCGCGTCAAGAATCCGCACCATCACTGACCTGCGACAGTCGCTGCGGTCCGCGCGCAGCGCGACCCGGCGCGACCTGCGACACCGCAGCGCGCCGGACCCGCGCCACCAGCGGTCAGCAGCGCGCGATGGCCCGGTCGCGGAGGTCGCGCGTAGATGAAGCATGCGCAATCCACGGGGCTCGCTTCACGCAGCACTGATCACCGCCGCACTCAACGCCGGCCTGGTCGCCGGCCTCGCCGCTGGCCTCACGGGCTGCCTGCACAACCGCCGGAGTCACGTCGACGGCGGCGTGCTCGGGCGCGTGGTGATCTACCGCAACGGCGTGGCGTTCTACGAACGCAACGCGCGCGTCGAGGATGGACGGGTGACGGTGCGCGTGCCCCGCGACCGCGTCGATGACTTCCTGAAGTCGCTGACGATCGTCGATCGCGTGACGAAGCAGCCGCTGTCGGTGACCATCCCTCGAAAGGAGGCCTCCGACGGCAGCTACCTCACGATGACGCTCGAGACGCCCGGCCAGCAGCGCGCGGACGTCCTGCTGACGTACGTCACCGAGGCGCCGGCGTGGAAGCCGAGCTACCGGATCGTCGTCGGCAGCGGCGGCAAGGTGATGCTCGAGGGCTGGGCCATCGTCGACAACACGACGAGCGAGGACTGGAAGGGCGTGCTCGTCGGCGTCGGCGCGAGCTCCGCGCTCGCCTTCCGCTACGACCTGTGGAGTGTCCGCCAGATCGATCGCGACCTGCTCGCGGGCGAGGAGCGGTTCGCGATCGCGCCACCGACGGGGCTCTCGCCATACGCGGCCGGGAGCGCGGAGGAGCTGGGGTCGCTCGACGCGAGCGAGGTCCGCTCCGACGCCGCGGCGGTCTCGTTCTCGGGGGCGACCAGCCTCGAGAACCGCTACGTCAACGACGGCGTCGTCCGGAACCCGGGCGGCTTGCGCGGCGTCGTCACCGATCAGACGAGCGGGGAGCAGCTCGCCGGCGTCACCATCATCGCGCGCTCGCCGGCGAACCAGATCACCGACGCGACGGTGCTCACCGACGAGCAGGGCAACTACACGCTCGAGAACCTGCCGCCGGGCGCGTACTCGCTCGACTTCTACTACGCCGACAGCACGGTCACTCGATCGGTGTCCGTGCAGGCGAGCAAGGTCACGCCCGTGCACCAGCAGCTCAAGCTGCAGGGCAGCCGCGGTGAGGTCATCCGGATCTCCGACGCGGCGCCGACGATCGACCCCACGACCACGACCACCGGGATCACGCTGACCCGCGACTCGCGCAACGTTCCGCTGGGGCGGTCTTTCAGCGGCTCGCTCGGCGTCGCCGCGGGGAGCACCGGCGGGAGCGCGCCCCCGCCGCCACCGATCAAGCAGGGCGACGAGAAGCTGAAGGCGATCGCGGCGCGCGTGCTCGCCGACAAGCGCGACCTCGTGATCGAGGTCCGCGGTGCGGCAGGCACCGAGCAGCAAGCGGCTGCCCGCGGCAGCGCCGTCAAGAACAAGCTCGTCGACGACGGCGTGCCGGCGACCCGCATCCACATCGTCCCGAAGCTCGGGGCGGGCGAGCCCGAGTCGGTGCGCGTGATCGCGATCGCCCCGCAGCCCAAGCCCGAGGCCACGGCCGCGCCGCGCTCGATCGCGTCGGCCGGTGACGCGCCCGTCGGCGAGAGCCACTTCATGGCGGATCGCCCGATGACCGTGCGCGCGGGGAGCAGCGCGATGGTCGCCATCCTCCACGGCGAGACCACCGGCGGGGTCGTCTACCTGTTCGACCCGATCTCCGACCGCGGCGATCACCGGTTCGCCTTCAAGGCGGTGCGCCTCGATAACCCGACCGACGACACCCTCGAGCCCGGCCCGGTCACGGTCTACGGCGACGGCCGCTTCATCGGCGAGGGCATCACCGAGCCGGTGCCACCGCGGGCCGCGGTCGTCGTGCCGTTCGCGCTCGACAAGCAGATCGTCGTGGAGCGCACCGGCTCGGAGCACGACCGCATCGCGCGGCTCGTCACGGTGCAGCGCGGCATCATGACCGCCGAGGTCCAGCACCGCCGGACCACGAAGTTCACGGTGACGAGCCGGCTGCCCGGCGCCACCACGGTCTACCTGCGCCATCGGCTCGAGCAGGGGTGGACGCTGGTCGAGGCGCCCTCGCGGTTCACCCGCGTCGGCGACTCGCAGCTGTTCGAGGTCGCGCTCGGCGCCGGCGAGACCAAGGACGTCGCGATCGCGGAGGCGACGCCGGTGCAGCGCACGTTCGACCTCGGCTCCGACGAGGCGCTCGGCATGATGAACGTGTTCATCGGCGAGCCCGACGCGGCGCCCCAGCTCAAGCGGCAGATCGAGGCGCTGCTCGCGATCCATCGCGGGGCCGCCGACCTCACGGACCGGATCACGACCCTGCGCGAGCACCTCGCCGAGTACCGCTCGCGTTCGGGCGAGCTCCACGCCCAGGTCGTGACGCTCAAGGCGGTGCGGGGCGGCGGCGAGCTCATGCTCTCACTCCGCGCCAAGCTCGGCGAGATGTCGGACCGCGTGCAGAAGACGACCATCGCGATCGTCGATGCCCAGGAGCAGCTGATGCTGGCGCGCGTGAGATTCCAGAACCATCTCGCTGACTTACGGATCAGTGACGTCACGAAGCCCGAGGTATCCCGGCGTTAACCCAGGGGGCGCAGGGCGGGCGCACAGATCGAGGCGCGGCGGCCGATTCGGGGTGCATGCCCTCGCCCATCTGGACCACCGCCCGCATGGCGCGCGTCCGGATCGACGCCGACGCACCGGTCCCGGGGATCACCTCGGGCG
>JALZOI010000603.1 GCA_030857245.1 Myxococcota bacterium | reverse complement strand
GCGCTGTTCCTCGCCGAGTGGCTGCAGCGCACGGGCCGGCTCGCCGACGCGCAGCGCCGCTATGCCGAGATCGAGGCCCGCTGGCCCAGCACCCCACAGGCGCTCGGCGCGCTGCGCGGCGCCGCGGGGACGGCGATCCAGGCCGGGGACTGGGATCACGCCGAGGCGCTGGCGCTCCGGCTGCCCGCCGACGAGGACACGGATCGCGTGCTTCGCGAGGAGCTGATCCAGCGCATCGAACGCGGCCGCATGTTCCGGCGCTGGTACGTCGTCTCGTGGTGCGCGCTCGCCGCGATGATCATCGCGCTCCTCGCGTCCTTCGCCGACGCGGTCGTGCGCGGCGGCCGGCGCTGGCCCGGCGCGAAGCCGCCCGTCGAGGTCCTGTTCCTCGCCCCGGTCGCCGCGGTGCTGCTCGGCGTCGCGCTGACGACCCATCGCGCGATGGCGCCGGCCGTGTTCGTGCTCTCGGGCGGCGGCCTCGCCCTCGGGTGGCTGTCGGGTGCGACGCTCGAGCTGCTGCGCACGCGGCGGCGAGCGGTCGGGCTGCGCGCCGCGCTTCACGTCGTGGGCTGCCTCATCGCGACGTGCGCGCTGGTCTACATCGTGCTGACGCACGACAACCTGCTCGAGATGATGATCGAGACGATCCAGTTCGGGCCAGATCCGTGAGCGCCGGGGTCAGACACTACTTGCGAAACTAGCGAGTGGCTGGTTTCGCGGGGTTGGCCGCCGCAAGTTGTGCAAGTAGTGTCTGACCCCGGGGAGCTACTTGCGCACGGCCGCGAGCTTCACCGGCTCGGGCTTCACGAGCTTGAGCTCGGGCTCGGTGATGAACGAGCCGCCGGCGCGCTTGTGGCGATCGATCCGCAGGCGCAGGTTGTTCGGGCTGTCGGCGCCGCGGATCGCCTCGGCCTCGGAGATCTTGCCATCGGCGAACAGATCGAACATCGCCTGGTCGAACGTGCAGCAGCCCTCGTGGGTGCCCTGCTCCATCGCCTCCTTGATGGTCTCGATGTCACCGCGCTTGACGAGATCCTTGATGCGCGGCGTGTCGAGCAGGACCTCGAGCGCCGCCGCCCGGCCGCCGGTGATCGAGGGCAGCAGGCGCTGCGAGACGATGGCGCGCAGGTTGAGCGAGAGCTGCAGCTTGATCTCGTGCTGACGCTCCGGCGGGAAGAAGTTGAGGATCCGCTCGATCGCCTGGTTCGCGTTGTTGGCGTGCAGGGTCGAGATGCAGAGGTGGCCGGTCTCCGCGAACGTGATCGCCGCCTCCATCGTCTCGGCATCGCGGATCTCGCCGATCAGGATGACGTCGGGGGCCTGGCGCAGCGTGTTCTTGAGCGCATCGCGATAGGACAGCGTGTCGACGCCGACCTCGCGCTGCGTGACGATGCACTGCTTGTGCGGGTGGATGAACTCCACCGGGTCCTCGATCGTGATGATGTGGCCGGTCTCGGCCTCGTTGCGATGGTTGATCATCGCGGCGAGCGTCGTCGACTTGCCGCTGCCGGTGCCGCCGACGAGCAGCACGAGGCCGCGCTTGCTCGCCATGATGTCGGCGAGGACGGGCGGGTGCTCGAGCTCGGCGAGCGTCTTGATCTTCGTGCGGACGAGGCGGACCACGAGCCCGAGCTCGCCGCGCTGGAAGAACATGTTGACGCGGAACCGGCCGCCGCTCGACGACGCGAGGGCGAGGTTCATCTCCTTCTTGGTCGCGAGCTCTTCCCGCTGCGCGGGCGTCATCAGCGTGGCCGCCATCGCCACGATCTGCTCGCCCTCCAGCGCGCTCTTCGCGGGGTAGCCGACGCCATCGATCCGGAACACCGGCGGGCTCTCGGCGGTGAGGTAGAGGTCCGAGGCCTCGACCTTGAGCATGTGCTCGAGGAGGCTGCGGACGGTCGGATCCCAGGTGTGCTCGGTGGACGCCATCGCTACCTCGCCACCGAGGACACCTGCCGCTCGAGCGCGGCGGCGGTGTCGGGCATGCGCTTGCGGACCTCGTCCATCGTGATGGTGCCCTTGCCGATCAGGTCGATGAGCGCGGCCTCCATGGTCTGCATGCCGTACTTGCCGCCGACCTGCATCGCCGACGGGATCTGGTGAGTCTTGCTCTCGCGGATCAGGTTCCGCACCGCGGGCGTGCCGAGCAGGATCTCGAGCGCCGCCGCGCGCCCGCCGCCCACCTTGTGGAGCAGCATCTGGGTGACCACCCCGACGAGCGACTCCGAGAGCATCGTGCGGACCTGCGCCTGCTGGTTCGGCGGGAACACGTCGACGAGGCGGTCGACCGTCTTGGCCGCGCTCGACGTGTGGACCGTCCCGAACACGAGGTGTCCGGTCTCGGCGGCCGTCAGCGCGAGCGAGATGGTCTCGAGATCGCGGAGCTCGCCGACCAGGATGACGTCCGGATCCTCGCGGAGCGCGCTCTTGAGCGCGGCGCTGAACGACTTGCTCTGCGTGCCGATCTCGCGCTGGTTGACGAGCGAGCGCTTCGACTTGTGCACGAACTCGATCGGATCCTCGAGCGTCAGGATGTGCCCCTGCATGGTCTCGTTGAGGTAGTCGATCATCGACGCCAGCGTCGTCGACTTGCCACTGCCGGTCGGGCCGGTGACGAGCACGAGGCCCTTCTCCTCCTCGCAGAGGTTACGGACCACCGCGGGCAGCCCGAGATCCTCGAAGCGCGGGATCTTGTGCGGGATGAGCCGGAACACGGCGCCCTCGCCGCGGTTCTGCACGAACGCATTGACGCGGAACCGCAGCAGCTCGTCGAGCGGGAACGCGAAGTCCGCCTCCAGCTTCTCCTGGAAGGTCCGGCGCTGGCCGTCGTTCATCACGTCGAAGATCAGCTTGTGCGTATCCTCGGCGCTCAGCGCCGGCGCGTCGACGCGGTACATCTCGCCGTGGACGCGCATCATCGGCGCCTCGCCCGCCGACAGATGGAGATCGGACGCGCCCTGCGTCGCCATGAAGCGCAGCAAGTGCGGGATGGTCAACATCAGACTTCCTGCACGGTGGCCACGTGCGCCTTCATGACGTAGTACGCCTTGTCGGCGGCCCGCAGCTCGAAGTACGAGGCCGACGAGTTGAGGTGGTCGGCGGTACGCTTCCCGCCGGTCACCGACGTCCAGCGCAGCTCGCCTTCCATCATCATCCCGCTGCACAGCTTGACCGTGACGTGCTGCTGCTCGGTCGGCAGGTCGCCCTCGTCGCGCGACGTGGCCGCCTTCACGACCACGCCGATGCACGCGATCGACGCGCGCGCGACCAGGCAGATCTTCGCGTTGCGCATCACCGGCACGAACGCGTTGCCCTCGCTGATCACGCGCGCGATGTCCTCGTTCGGTGGGACGAAGAAGATGACGTCCGAGCGCTCGCCGTCGTGCAGGATCAGCGTCGCGTCCACGTAATCGACGGGCATCCGCAGGATCGCCTGAGACCGCAGCAGGTTGGTGTCAGCCATTCTGGTCCGCCATTATCGCTGAGTGAGTCGGCCGGGAGACCCGCGTATGAACGGGGTGTTGTGCCTACATCGGCGCCATCGCCACGTGCGATCGGGCCCTGCGTCCGCTAAGGTCAGGCGGTGCGACGCGGCCGGATCCTGGCGATCAAGTGGGGCATGAACCCCAACTCCTCGAGCCTCGGGGTCGATGTCACGTTCCTGCTCGTCGGGGCCACCGCGCTGTCGATGGTGACCCCGATGATCGGCGCCCTGCTGCGCTGGCGCAAGCCGCTGCCCCCCGAGCCGACGGCAGCGGCGAAGTAGTGTTCGCGCGGGCCCGCAAGCTGGCCGCCCGGGGCGTCGATGCGGTCGGGGTCGTCGTCGATCGCGTGAAGGCGGCGCGCGCCTTTCCGCCGCGGCGGTCACGGCTCGAGCGGTTCGGCGCGATCGTGCAGCTCGGCGTGCCGCGCGCGCTGGTGTTCGTGGACCGCACGTTCGCGCGCCGCACGCTGCGGATGACCGGCGAGCCCGCGATCTGGGGCGGCGCCGAGCCCGCGCTCGGCGAGCACGTGCTGAGCGCGCCGCTCGAGGCGCACCTCCAGCTGACCAACCGCTGCACCGCAGGCTGCCAGGGTTGCTACACCGGCGCGTCGGCGGCGGGCGCGCCCAACGAGTGGGGCCTCGTCGAGTGGTCGCGCGCGATCGACGCGCTGGCGGACGCCGGCGTGTTCCACGTCGCGCTCGGCGGCGGCGAGAGCGCGCTCTTGCCCTGGCTCGGCGAGCTCGCCGACCACGCGCGGCGGCGCGGCATCATCCCGAACCTGACGACGTCGGGCCTCGAGGGCCTCGACAACTTGCTCGCGCACATCGACAAGTTCGGCCAGATCAACGTCTCGCTCGACGGCCTCGGCGCGACCTACGCCGCCGTCCGCGGCTTCGACGGCTTCGCGCGCGCCGATGCCGCGATCCAGAAGCTCCGCGCCGCCAAGCGCGAGATCGGGATCAACGTCGTCGTCACCCGCCACAACTTCGCGGAGCTCGACGCGATCTTCGCGTATGCCAGCGAGCGCCGGCTCTCCGAGGTCGAGCTGCTGCGGTTCAAGCCGTCGGGCCGCGGCGCGCGCGCCTACGGCGAGCTGCGCTGCACCGACGCCCAGCACCGCGCGTTCCTGCCGACGATCCTCGCGCACGCGAAGCGCCACGCGGTGCGGGTCAAGGTCGACTGCTCGTACACCCCGATGCTCGCGCACCACGCGCCGGATCGCGGGCTGCTCGCCGAGCTCGCGGTCTACGGCTGCACCGGCGGCGACTTCCTGGTCGGCGCCAAGCCGGGGGGCCAGCTCACGGCGTGCAGCTT
>JALZOI010000089.1 GCA_030857245.1 Myxococcota bacterium | reverse complement strand
GCGGCGACCTCCCACGGCACGCCGCGCTCGAGGCGGGCATCGGCGGCGCCGTCGCTCGCTCCCGGCACGGCGGGCTCGCAGCCCGGGCGGAGCGCGTGGGACACGTACGACGGCTCGACCGGCGTGCACACGACGACCGCGTTGCCGAACCCCGGCGTCCGCATCAACCAGTACGAGATGATCAAGATCATCGGCGAGGGCGGGATGGGGACCGTCTTCCTCGCGCGTGACCTCCGGCTCGGTCGGCGCGTCGCGATCAAGTTCCTCCAGGCGAACCAGCCCGAGCTGACGCAGCGGTTCCTCGTCGAGGCGCGCACGACCGCCCGCTGCCAGCACGACAACATCGTCGTGATCTACGAGGTCGGCGAGCACAACGGCGCGCCGTACATCGTCCTCGAGTTCCTCAACGGCAAGCCACTGACCTCGCTCACCGAGGAGAGCCAGCGGCTGCCGTATGCCCGCGCCGTCGAGGTGATGTGCTCGATCCTGCGCGCGCTGCAGTGCGCGCACGAGCACGGCATCGTCCACCGCGACCTCAAGCCCGACAACATCTTCATCATGGACTCGGGGACCATCAAGGTCCTCGACTTCGGCATCGCGAAGGTGCTCCAGGAGAAGCAGCAGCAGCAGCAGCACGCGCCGCAGCTGTCGTCGGGCGGCATCCGCCTACCGAGCCCGCTCGAGCTCGCGACGGGTACGAACACCAGCTTGACCCGGGTCGGCACGATCATGGGCACGCTGAAGTACATGTCCCCGGAGCAGTGGGGCATCGGCATCGAGATCGATCACCTGACCGACATCTGGGCGTGCGGCGTGCTGCTGCACCGGATGATCTGCGGTCGCCATCCGCTGCATCCGCTCGACGGCAACCAGCTCGTCGTCACCGCGATGCTCGAGCTGCCGATGCCGTCGATGGCGGAGGCGGCGCCGCCCGGGGTGCCGCGCGAGCTCGTGCAGATCGTCGACCGCTGCCTGCTCAAGCTCAAGGAGCAACGCTGGCAGAGCGCCGCCGAGCTGCTCGCCGCGCTCGAGCCGTTCCTGCCTGGCCGCCGCACGCAGGAGCTCCAGCTCGACGAGAGCCCGTACGCCGGGCTGTCGTCGTTCCAGGAGACCGACGCCGGCAAGTTCTTCGGCCGCACCAAGGAGATCGCGGCCATGGTCACGCGGATCCGCGACCGCCCGATGGTGGCGGTCGTGGGCAGCTCCGGCGTCGGCAAGTCATCGTTCGTGCGCGCCGGCCTCGTGCCCGCGCTGAAGCGATCCGGCGAGGTCTGGGAGACGCTGGTGATCCGCCCGGGCCGCAAGCCGCTCGAGGCGCTCGCGAGCGTGATCCAGCCGATGGTCGCGACCGCGGCCAACCTCGCCGACGAGATGGACGAGCAGAAGAAGCTCGTCGAGACGCTGCGCCGCGAGCCCGGGCACCTCGGCCACGTGCTGCGTGGGCGCGCCCGCCGCGACAACCGGCGGCTGCTCGTGTTCGTCGATCAGTTCGAGGAGCTCTACACGCAGGTCGGCGACGCCGAGGAGCGCGCGGCGTTCACCGCGTGTCTCGCGGCCGTGGCCGACGACCCGACGAGCCCGCTGCGCGTCGTGCTCTCGATCCGCTCCGACTTCCTGGACCGCATCGCCGAGGATCAGCAGTTCGTCGACGAGATCACGCAGGGCCTGTTCTTCCTCGGCGCCCCGAGTCGCGACGGCCTGCGCGACGCGATCGAGCAGCCGGCCGAGATGGCCGGGTTCACGTTCGAGCTGCCGGCGATCGTCGACGACATGCTCGATCACCTCGAGACCACGCCGGGCGCCCTGCCGCTGCTGCAGTTCGCGGCGAGCAAGCTGTGGGATCAGCGGGACAAGGCACGCCGGCTGCTGACGCACCACGCGTATCACGCCATGGGTGGCGTCGCCGGTGCGCTCGCCAGCCACGCCGACCGCATCGTCGCGGAGCTCGGCCCGCAGAAGGCCCCGCTGCTCCGCTCGATCTTGCTGCGGCTCGTGACGCCGGAGCGGACCCGCGCGATCGTGCCGATGGCCGAGCTGCGCGAGCTCTCGCGCGAGGTCGGCGAGGTCCAGCGGTTGATCGACCAGCTGGTCGATGCGCGCCTGCTCGTCGTGCAGACGCTCGAGGGCGGCAAGGGCGCTGCCTCGCGCGGCTCCACCGTCGAGATCGTGCACGAGTCGCTCGTCCAGGGCTGGCCGACGCTGCGGCGCTGGCTCGACGAGAACCAGGACGACGCCGAGCTCGTCGATCAGCTGCGGACCGCGGCCCGGCAGTGGCACACGAAGCACCGGGACGCCGGCCTGCTGTGGCGCGGCGAGACCGCCGACGAGGCGAAGAAGTTCCGCAAGCGCTACAAGGGCGCGCTCTCGGACGTCGAGCGGGCGTTCCTCGACGAGGTCGTCGCCCACGAGACTGCCGCGCAGCGCAAGCGTCGGATGATGGTGATCGGCGGGTTCGCCGGGCTCGGAGCCCTCGTGCTGGCGGCGATGATCGCGCTGGTCGTGATCCAGAAGTCGCGGAGCGAGGCGAAGGCGCAGCACCGCAAGGCGCTCGAGTCCCAGCAGGTCGCCGTGGCGGCCCAGCAGCAGGCCGAGGCCCAGCTCGAGATCGCGCAGCGCAAGGAGCTCGAGCGGCAGCAGGCCGAAGCTGAGAAGCTGCAGGTCGTCGCCGACAAGCAGGTGGTGGACAGCCGGCTCGGCGCGTCCGAGGAGCACCTGCGCGAGACGATCGACCAGCTCCGCGTCGCGATCCAGGAGGCGACCTCGAACGAGGAGCGCGCGAAGATGCAGAAGCGCTACGCCGAGGCGAGCGCCGAGGAAGCGAAGCAGGCGCAGGCCGAGGCCATGAAGGCGAAGGAAGAAGCGCTCGCGGCCAAGCGGGAGGCCGAGCGGCTCTACAGGCTCGAGTACGAGCGCGCGGAGCGGATCAAGGCGCAGGCTGGCAGCACGATCGTCGACGACCTCAAGTAGTCGCTAGTGTTCGGGGGAACCATGAGCTTACGGGTGATTTCGATCGCGCTCGGCATCGTGCTGGGCGCTGCAACGGTCCATGCACGACCAGCGAAGGCGCCGGCCGCGCCGGCCGCGCCGGATCCCGTGCCCGTGCCCGTGCCCGCGCCGGCACCGACGCCCGCGCCCATGCCGGTCCCGGTCGAGGACGCCAAGCCCGCGGCGAACGAGTCGCTGACCCAGGGCGGCAACGAGCGACCGTGGGCGACCGGCGTCCCTGCGGAGCGCCAGCAGGTCGCGCTGCGGCTGTTCCGCGAGGGGAACCAGCACCACAACGACGGCCTGTTCATGAAGGCGGTCGCGCTCTATCGCGAGGCCCTGAAGAGCTGGGACCACCCGGCGATCCACTACAACCTGGCGCTCTCGCTCACCAACCTCGATCAGCCGATCGAGGTCGAGCGCAGCCTCCAGCAGGCGATCCGGTTCGGCGCGGCGCCGCTCGAGAAGGGCAAGTTCGAGCACGCGAAGCAGTCGCTGCTGCTGATCGAGAAGCAGCTCGCGACGATCGAGGTCAGCTGCCAGAAGGACGGCGCGCGCGTCTCGGTCGACAACCAGGAGGTCTTCGTCGTGCAGGCCGGCGCACCGAACGTCTACAAGGCGCGCGTCCAGATCGGCAAGCACACGTTCGTCGCCGAGAAGCCGGGCTACGCGACCGGCCTCGACGCGCCGTTCATCGGCCCGGGCGAGACGTTCCGCATCGAGCTCAAGCTGTACACCGCCGAGGAGCTGACCCGGTACCGGCGCCGCTGGAACGCGACGTGGGTGCCGTACGCGATGATCGGAGGTGGCGTCGTCGCCGGCATCGTCGGCGGCGTGCTCTCGCTCTCGGCGCAGGCGAGCTACGACGACTTCGATGCGGCGGTGCAGCGCTGCAACGACGATGGCGGGATGAACGGCGGCTGCGACGCGAACAGCCCCGGGCTCACCGACCTCCGGGACAGCGGTGACAGCAAGCGCACGCTCGGCTACCTCGGCTACGGCGTGGCCGGCGTCGCGGTGGTGACCGGCGCGGTGCTGCTCTACCTGAACCGCTCGACGGCGTACCAGATCAGCTCGGACGAGTACCGGCGCGAGCAGCTCGACAAGGAGCGCTCCAAGGTCTCGGTCACCCCGATCGTCGCTCCCGGCATGGCCGGCGCGATGATCGAAAGCCGGTTCTAGGAGAGTCATGCGGACCCTACGTCTCGTCATCATGAGTGCGCTCGCCGTCGCCGGTTGCGCGCAGGATCCAGGCGCCACCGAGTGCCTCACGGGCATCGTGTGCCCGTCGGGCACGAGCTGCGCGGCGGCGCAGCCGGTGTGCATCGTCAACAACTGCGGCAACGGCCGCGTCGACGTCGGCGAGCAGTGCGACGACGGCAACATCCTCGTCGGCGACGGCTGCTCGCCCGGCTGCACGACCGAATCGTGCGGCGACGGGGTGCAGGTCGCCGGCGAGCGCTGCGACGACGGCAACACCACCAGTGGTGATGGCTGCTCCGCCGACTGTCTCTCCGTGGAGACCTGCGGCAACTCGATCAAAGATGTCACCGAGGCCTGCGACGACGGCAACACCGTGAGCGGCGACGGCTGCAGCGCGACGTGCGCGTCGGCCGAGATCTGCGGCAACGGCATCAAGGACATCAACGAGACCTGCGACGACGGCAACACGAGCGGCGGCGACGCGTGCAGCCCGAACTGCGAGGCGCTCGCCGGCTGCGGCAACGGCATCATCGACGTCGACATGAATGGCGTGCCCATCGAGGAGTGCGACGACGGCAACATCACCGACACCGACGACTGCCGCTCGAACTGCCGGCGCGCGCTGTGCGGCGACGGCGTGACCGCGAGCGGCGCGACCGGCGGCTTCCTCGAGGCGTGCGACGGCGGCACGCTCGACGGCTCGGTCGCGATCGAGACCGCGACCTGCAACCTCGACTGCTCGGCCGCGAGCTGCGGCGACGGCAAGGTCAACCAGGCCGCCGGCGAGAAGTGCGATGACCGGAACCAGATGGACGGGGACGGCTGTGACACCAACACGGCCGATGGGCCGACCGCGAATGACTGCACGGTCTCGGCGTGTGGCAACGGCGTGGTCACCGGCGCCGAGCAGTGCGACGACGGCAACCTGGTCTCGAACGACGGTTGCGACGCGAATTGCACGCTGCCCGCCTGCCAGAACGGCATCGTCAACTCCGGCGCACCGTTCAACGAGGCGTGCGATGACGGCAACACCGTCAACAACGACGGCTGCGATACCAACTGCAAGGTCAGCGGCTGTGGCAACGGCACCGTCGCCGGCACCGAGGTCTGCGATGACGGCAACCTCGTCAACGGCGACGGCTGCGACGCCAACTGCAAGCTGACCGCCTGCGGCAACGGGATCACGACGACGGGAGAGGAGTGCGACGACGGCAACACCGTCAACGGGGATGGCTGCGATACCAGTCCCTCGAACGTCGCCGCGGGCCGCTGCAAGATCACGCGATGCGGCAACGGCAACGTCACCACGGGTGAGACCTGCGATGATGGCAACGCCGTCAACGGCGACGGCTGCGACAGCAACTGCAAGCCGACCGGGTGTGGCAACGGCGTGGTGACCGGCAGCGAGGTCTGTGACGACGGCAACCTCGTCGACAACGACGGCTGCGACACCAACACCAGCACGGGTAACCCGGCGTTCGACTGCCGGATCACCGGCTGCGGCAACGGCACCGTCGCCGGCGCGGAGGTCTGCGACGACGGCAACGCGACCAACGGCGATGGCTGCGACAACAACTGCACCGTGACGGCGTGCGGCAACGGCGTGGTGTCCGGCGGCGAGGCCTGCGACGACGGCAACGCGGTCGATGGCGATGGCTGCGACACGGCGCCCGGCCCGGCGGGCCAGACCCAGTTCGACTGCACGTTCACGGCGTGCGGCAACGGCGTGCGCACCGGCACCGAGGTCTGCGACGACGGCAACTCGATCAACGGCGACGGCTGCGACAACAACTGCGAGACCAGCGGCTGTGGCAACGGCCAGGTCGTGGCGCCGGAGATCTGCGACGACGGCAACAGCACGAACGGCGATGGTTGCGACTCCAACTGCAAGCCGACGGGCTGCGGCAACGGCATCGCGACGGCGGGCGAGCAGTGCGACGACGGCAACACGGTCAACGGCGATGACTGCACGAACGCGTGCCGCGACGCGGTGTGCGGTGACTCGATCACCCAGTCGACCGGCACCGCGCCGCTCGAGACCTGCGACGACGGCAACGCGGTCACCGAGACCTGCTCGTACGACGGCGGGGCATGCAACGTGTGCAACTCGTCGTGCGTGCTGGTCGCCGGTGCCGAGTCGTCGTGTGGTGACGGCGTTCGGCAGGCGGCGTTCGAGGTCTGCGATGACCGCAACGACACATGCGGCACGTGCAGCGCGACGTGCCAGGTCTTCGCGTCGACGCGGCCGACCGGTTCGCTCGTCGCCCTCAAGGCGAACGACTTCGACGAGATCAGCGATACGTTCACGCTGACCGACGGCATCCATCCGACGCTCACGTTCGAGTTCACGAAGGACCTGCCGCTGACCGACGCCGCCCACGTGCCGATCACGATCGTGGCCGGCGCGAATGCGAGCGCGGTGCGGACCGCGATCGTGACGGCGATCAACCTGCAGCGCAGCGCCGGGCTGCTGGACATCGCCGCGAGCAACGGCAGTGGCTCGCTCGTGGTGTTGACCCACGATCGCTTCACGCTGCTCGGCAACGTCGCGATCGTCGAGACCGTGAGCGACGACAGCTTCTCGGTCACCGGCATGGCCGGCGGTGCTGGCGGCAACTGCAGCGCGGGCCAGCCGTGCAACACGAACGCGGACTGCCTGTCGCCGACCAAGACGACCCAGAGCTGCGTCGCGAACGTCTGCGAGTAGCGGGGGGCTCGGCCGGGCGCGCGCGTGGTAAGACGCGCCCATGCAGCTCTCGTCGTTCAAGATCATCGTCACCGGTGCCGCGCAGGGAATGGGCGCGCACTTCGCTCGTCGCCTGGCCGAGGCCGGCGCCCAGGTCGCCGCCGGCGACGTCAAGGAGGAGGGCCTCGCGGAGCTCGCCGAGTCGGCGCGCGGGCTGCCCGGCAAGATCCACACGCGCAAGCTCGACGTGGCGAGCGAGAGCGACGTCGGCGCGTTCGTCGAGTGGGCGCACGGCGCGATGGGCGGCCTCAACGGGCTCATCAACAACGCGGGCATCCTGCGCGACGGCCTGCTCGTGAAGAAGGACCGCACGACCGGCGCGATCACGAAGCTGACGAAGGATCAGTGGGACGCCGTGATCGGCGTGAACCTGACCGGTGCGACGCTGATGGTGCGCGACACCGTCGCGAAGATGGTCGAGACGGAGCAGCAGCCGGGCGTGATCGTGAACATGTCGTCGGTGGCGCGTCACGGCAACCGCGGCCAGTCCAACTACACCTCGGCGAAGGCGGCGCTCGCGGCGAACACCGTGACCTGGTCGCGCGAGTTCGCGGCGTACGGCATCCGGGTCGGCGCGGTCGCCCCCGGCATGATCGAGACCCCGATGACCCAGGGCATGAACCAGAAGGCGCGCGACGCCCTGATCACCAACATCCCGGTCGGTCGGATCGGCCTCCCCGAGGACATCTGGGTCGCCGTGAAGTTCGTCCTCGAGTGCGACTACTTCAACGGCCGCACGATCGACGTCGACGGCGGCCTGTCGATGTAGGGGGTCAGACACTACTTGCGAAACTTGCGGCGGCCAACTCCCCGGAATCACCCCCCGGCTCCACAACCGCCCGCATGTCAGGCATGCTCCGCTGGCTCCGACCATCACCGTGCGGCCCGCTGTTGATCCCCGCCTGATCCTGTCGCTCGCCGCGGTGTACGTCATCTGGAGCTCGACGTACCTGGCGATGCGGATCGCCGTCGTCGACCTGCCGCCACTGTTGATGGCGAGCGGGCGGTTCATCGTCGCGGGGCTCGTGATGCTCCTCGTCGCCACCCGCCGCGGCACGCCGATCCCGGCCGCGCGCGACTGGCTGCGCGTGCTGCCGATCGGCGCCTTGCTGTTCCTCGGCGGCAACGGGCTCGTGGCGATCGCGCAGCTCTCGGTGACCTCCGGCGGCGCCGCCGTCGTGTGCGCGACGATGCCGCTGTGGGTCGGCGTGCTCGGGGTGATCACCGGCGAGCGACCGAGCTCCCGCGAGTGGCTGTCGCTCGTGATCGGGTTCGTCGGCATCCTCGTGCTGATGGGCGGGCCGTCGCTCGCCGGCGAGCCGCTCCACATCGCGCTCGTGATCGCAGCCCCCATGTGCTGGGCGCTCGGCTCGGTGATGACGCGGCGGCTGCCGATGTCGATCGGCAAGGACCCGTTCATGTTGCCGGCGATGGAGATGCTCACCGGCGGCGTGGCGCTCGCGCTCGGCGGTGCGCTGCGGGGTGAGCGCGTTCCGCTCGCCGCCAGCACCACGTCGTGGCTCGCCCTCGCCTACCTCCTGGTCTTCGGCTCGCTCGTGGCGTTCACCGCCTACAACTGGCTGCTCCGCAATGCGCGCCCGACGGTCGCCACCAGCTACGCCTACGTCAATCCCATCCTGGCGGTGCTGTTCGGGGCGGCGATCTCCGACGAGCCCCTCGGGGTCTCGACGTTCGTGGCCAACGGCCTGATCGTCATCGCCGTCGTGCTCGCGCTGACCCGCCGCACACGCCCGCCGGTGTAGCGCCACCGCCCGGCTGCCCCGTCGGCCCGGCAACGGCGGCGCCTGTCCCGCGGTGGCACGCCGCCTGCTCTACCTCGAGCATGCCGACCGAACGCGACCCCGACGAGATGCCCGTCACACCGCTGCAGGCTGACGACGGCCGGATCTCGGTGATGGAGTGGCTGCTCGGCGTCGGTCAGGCGGTCGCGAAGCGGGCCCGCACGGTGCCCGCGTCGCCGGTCGTGCGCCTGCACGATCGCTAGCCGACCGGGGAGAGCGAGCCGAACTGGCGCCGCTACCTGCGGTTCGCTAGGCTTGCGCCATGTCACGCGTCCTCGCGCTCGTGCTCGCCACCGCCCTGTTCGGCGGGGCCACCACGCCGGGCTGTGGTGGCAGCGAGAAGCCGGTCAAGACCAGCAAGAAGAAGGCGAAGCAGAAGGACGCGCGCGCCCTGCTGAGCGAGGCCCGCGACGAGGCCAAGGCCGGCGAGGTCGACGCCGCGGACGAAGCGTATCGCGAGGCGTACGAGCTCACGCCCGAGTTCGACATCCTCGAGGAGCGGGTCGATTTCTTGATCCATGCCGGTCGCGCGACCCGCGCGCAGGCAGCGGCGAAGGTCTACTACGACGCCAACGCCACCGACATGAAGGGCTACTCGCTGTACTGCGAGACGCTGCTCGCCGGCGGGAAGGGTCAGGAGGCGCTCGACGTCGCCGAGTCGATCATCGGGCTCAACGGCGAAGATCCGATCGGTCACGAGAAGCGCGGCCGCGCGCTGCTCCTGCTCGACCGCAACGAGGAAGCCCTCGACGAGCTGCGCAAGGCCGTCTCGCTCGAACCGCAGCACGCGAAGTATCACCTCGCTCTCGGCCAGGCGCTCCACAAGCTCGGCAAGGTCGACGAGGCGGCGCTCGAGTTCCGCGCCGCCCTCAAGCGCGCCCCCGAAGACGCCGACGTCCACGTCTATCTCGGCATGGCGCTGCGCGATCAGAGCGAGCTCGACGAGTCGCTGTCGTATCTCGAGAAGGCGCTCGAGTACGATCCCCGCAACGCGCGCGCGTACTTCGAGCTCGGCCTGCTCTACAACCGCAAGGGCAAGCAGTCCGACGCGGAGGTCGCGCTATCCAAGGCCGTGCAGCTCGCGCCGAACGAGTCGCTGTTCTGGTACGCGTACGGCGAGATCTACCGGCTCCAGGAGCGCTTCGACGACGCGATCTCGGCGTACCGCAAGGCGGTCGACCTCGACCCGCCGTACCCGAAGGCGATGGCCAAGCTCGGGTTGATGCTCGTCGAGCGCAAGCAGTACGACGAAGCCGAGGCGATCCTGATCCCCGCGATCCGGCGCGCCCCCAAGGCCGCCGCGAACTACTTCCACCTGGCCGGGGTCTACGCGGCGCAGAAGAAGTCGAAGCTCGCGGCCGAGAACTACGAGACGTATCTCGAGCTCGCGGCGCGCAACGATCCGGATCGGGAGACCGCCAAGCGAGCCCTGCGGGCCCTCAAGGGTCGCTGAGGTCGCTCGTCGGCGTGGTAGCGTGGAGCGTGTCGCGCCGCAGCACCGTGCTGTGCCTCGTCGTTGCGGGGTGCGGTCGCGTCGGGTTCGCGCCTCCCGATGACGCGCCGATCGTCACCGACACCGCCGCGTGCCCGCCGACCTACCAGGTCTCGCTCGCGTCCTCGACCTCACGCTATCGCGTGATCTCGGCGGACGCGCTGGTGAGCGTGCACCACGCGGACTGCAGGGCCGACTCCGCCACCGGCACGCACCTCGTCGCCCTCGACGATCGCCAGGAGACGGACGAGCTCGACGTGGTGTTGCAGACTGTCCCGGCGCCGGTGCTGGGGCGGTTCTATGTAGGCCTGGTCCAGCTGCAAGGCTCGGCGTCGCTCGCGACGGGCTGGGTCGGCATCACCGGCCGTCCCCTCGATCCTACGCTGTGGAACGCCGGGGAGCCCGACGACCTCGATGATATCGAGAACGCGCGGGAGCAGCTCGCCGTGATCGACGCGAGCGGTCGGCTCGTCGACGTGTCGGGAACGAACCCTTATGGCGCGGTCTGCGAGTGTGACGGCCTGCCGGTCGACCCCGCCGTGGAAGCGAACATCCCGTGACGTCGGACTCCGCGCCCCTTGCCCTACATCCGTTATCGTTGACAGGTCATCCGCTCGAATGCTACCAAGGTATCCGCGATGACGGATGAAGCGGGGTCGCTGTGGCCCGTGGGATCGCGCCGGGAGATGACCGATGCCGCGTGAGACGCTCTACCCCGTCTTCCTCAAGCTCGACGGCCTCCCGGTGATCGTCGTCGGCGGTGGCCCGGTCGCCGCCAGCAAGCTCGAAGGGCTGCTCGCCGCCGGTGCGCTCGTCACCGTGGTCGCGCCGCAGATCTGCGACGAGATCCGCGCACGCAACGTCACGCTGATCGAGCGCGGCTTCCGGCCCGCCGACCTCACGGGCGCCCGCTGGGTCGTGGCCGCGGCGCCGCCCGAGGTCAACCTCGAGGTCGCCGCCGCTGCCGCCGCGCGCGGGCTGTTCGTCAACGCCGTCGATGACACGCGCTGCGCGACCGCCTATCTCGGCGGCGTGGTGCGTCGCGGCGAGGTCGAGATCGCGATCTCCACCGGCGGCATCGCACCCGCGCTCGCGGGCCTCCTCCGCGAGGCACTCGACGCCGTGCTGCCCGAGGACCTCGAGCGCTGGACCGACGTCGCGATCCGCGCACGCGCCGACTGGAAGCGCGCCGAGGTCCCGATGGCGGAGCGCCGCCCGCTGCTGCTGCGCGCACTCGACCGCCTGTACGCGCCCGAGGCCCGCTCGTGAGCCGCGGGTTCGTCTCGCTGGTCGGAGCCGGCCCCGGCGATCCCGAGCTGCTGACCCTGCGCGCGCTCCGCCGGCTGCGCGACGCCGACCTCGTGCTCAACGACGCGCTCGTCCCCACCGACCTCCTCGAGCTCGCCCCGACGGCGCAGCGGTTCTACGTCGGCAAGCGCGCGGGCCGCCACTCGATGGCGCAGGAGGAGATCCACCGGCTGATGGTGCGCGCCGCGCAGCGCGGTCAGCGCGTCGTCCGCCTCAAGTGCGGCGACCCGTTCGTGCTCGGCCGCGGCGGCGAGGAGGCGCTCGCTCTCGAGGCCGCCGGCATCGCGTACGAGGTCGTCCCCGGCCTGTCGTCGGCGCTCGCGGCACCCGCGCTCGCCGGGATCCCGGTCACGCATCGCGGCCTGGCGACGGGCTTCGCGGTGATCTCCGGCCACGCCGAGGCCGCGTTCGGCCCCGCCCTCGACGGGATCGCGCCCGACGCCCTCACGATCGTCGTGTTGATGGGCGTCAAGACGCGCGGTCAGATCGCCACCCGGCTGCTCGCCCGCGGCTGGTCGCCGACCACGCCGGCCGCGCTCATCTACGGCGCCTCGCAGCCCGACAGCATCACCTGGATCGGCGATCTCGCGACGGTCGGCGACGCCGTGTTCGACACCGAGCTACCCGCCGTCCTCGTGATCGGCGGCGTCGTGGCGCTCGCCCACCAGATCGCCTACTCGGTCAGCGGCGCCACGCCGCGCGCGGCCGAGTCGCTCTAGCGCGACGTCTTGACGTCGGGCCGGGTCGCGTTGATGACGATGCCGAGCACGCCGGCCGTCACCAGCAGCACGCCCGCGACGAGGGCGCCACTCACCGGCGCGCTGTAGGGCTCGCGGATGCCCGGCATCGCCGGCTCGGGGTCGCTGCGCAGCAGCAGGTCTCCCGCGATCGCGCCACCGCCGCCGAGGATCAGCGCGGTGTCACCGACGTAGGCCCACCGCTTCGCCGACGGGTTGTAGCCGAAGCATCCGGTGCCGAGCACCGTGACGAGGCCGAGCATCGCGAGCACGCGACGAGAGCTTGCCATCCCGGCTCCAGCGTACCTCACGCGCGCGGCGAGATGCGAAAGGGCTCGCGTGGGATTTCGGTTTGCGACTGATTTCGCGATGCTGGTCGTGGATGGCGACGCCGGTCCCACGATGAAAGAGCGATCGCCGCTGATGCCGATGTTCTTGATCGTGATGGTCGATGTCCTCGGCTTCACGATCGTCATCCCGCTGCTGCCGTTCTATGCGGAGCGGTTCGGCGCATCCCCGCTCGTCGCCACGACGCTGGTCTCGGTGTACGCGGTGTGCTCGCTGATCTCGACGCCGGTGATCGGCAGGCTGTCGGATCAGTACGGCCGCAAGCCGCTGCTGATGTACAGCCAGCTCGGCACGTGTGCCGGCTTCCTCGTGCTCGGGTTCTCCGAGTCGCTGTTGATGGTCTTCATCGGGCGGATCCTCCCGGGGCTGTCGGCCGGCAATCTGTCGATCGCGCAGGCCTACATCTCGGATCACACCGCGCCGGAGAACCGCACGAAGGCGTTCGGCGTGATCGGCGTCGCGTTCGGGATCGGCTTCATGTTCGGGCCGGCGCTCGGCGGCTGGCTCGGCAGCATCGAGCTCCACCTGCCGTTCATCGTCGCCGCCGGGTTCTCCGCGGTCGCGATGTTCTTCACGTACACGCTGCTACCCAAGGAGGAGCGCGCGCCGATGGCGACCGTGTCCGCGACGGGGCCCGGCGGCCGCCGCCCGAGCGCGTTCGACTGGCGGACCTACGCCGAGTACTTCGGACGCCCGGCGCTGCGCGCGATCTACGTGCAGTTCTTCCTGTTCTCGTTCGGGTTCTCCTGCTTCTTCAGCGGCTTCGCGCTGTTCGCCGAGCACAACCCGCGCCTGCGCTGGGGGCCCGACGAGGTCGGCTACCTGTTCACGTACGCGGGCTTCCTCGGCATCATCCTGCAAGGTGGGCTGCTCGGGCGGATGGTGAAGAAGTGGGGCGAGTTCAAGCTCACGATCTTCAGCTTCATCGCGGCGGTGATCGCGTACGCGATCGTCGGGTTCGCGCAGACCGCCGTCATGCTGGTGATCGCCTCGACGATCAACGCGTTCGGCCAGGGCATCCTGCGACCGGTGCTGACCGCGCGCCTGACGCAGGCCGTGGGCCGCCACGAGCAGGGCGTGGTCCTCGGGATCTCGGGATCGCTCGGCTCGGTGGCGATGGCGATGTCCCCGCCCGTCGGTGGCTTGCTGCTCAACAGCAATCATCTGATCGCGTGGGCGATGGTCCCGGCGGTGGTCAGCCTGATCGGCCTGATCTGCACCCTGATGTGGTCCGGAGTCACGGAACGCGCGGCGGACGGCCCGACGAGCATGCCGCGCGACCCCGAGCTACATTCCGCTCCATGAAGCTCAAGGGCTGGTTGGTGACGACCCTGGTGGTCGGTGGCGTCGGGTTCGGCATCCGGGGCGGCTGCGCCAACGAGGCGTCCCCCGACGAGGAGCTCGCGGATCACTTCGACGAGCTCTGCGAGATCGCGCGCGATCACGTGGACGCGCCCGAGCAAGGTGTCCGCAAGCTCGGCCGCTACCTCGGCAAGCACGCCGACGACATGCTCGGCGACTTCGGCGCCACGCTGGCGACGATCGAGCGGATCGAGGACGATCGCCGGCACGACGATCGCGCCCGCCTCGCGCGCGACCGGATGCGCAAGCCGCTGCTGGCGTGCGAGCGCGACTGGATGCGGTTCGGCGAGGCCGTCGAGGCCAACCCGAAGGCGAGCGCTCTCGTCGATCGCTTCGCGCGCCGCATCAACCGGACCTTCGAGATCATCTTCTCGGGGAAGGACGGCGTGACGCTGACGACGCTACCCGCGCAGCTGCTCGAGCGACTCGACCGACTCGAGCGCTAGCGACGGGCATCGCGCCCGCCGCAGGTCAGGGTCGGATCTCGAACTTCCAGTTCGCGCTCTCGGTGCCGAGCCCCGCGCCGCCCGCGATCGCCTCGTAGCCGAAGGTGAGCTGACCGCGCGCCTCGTAGACGCCGCGCGGACCGCTGCACTCGACCTGCGCGGTCAGCGTGCGCTCGACGATCTTGAGCTGCTCGGCGCGCAGCACGGTCGCGTTGCACTTGAGGTCCTTGGGCGCCATGACCTTGAACTCCATCGGCGTCGCCTTGCTGTAGCGCAGCCAGGGCGCGAGCTTGATGGTGATCGCCATCGTGAACTTGTCGTTCGGCTTGACGAGCTTCGGGCCGGCGTTCGTCGTCGTGTATTCCTTGATCGCGCCGACGAGCGCGTTGATCTTCGCGTCGCGGGCGTCGAGCTCCGCCGGCGACGAGCCCGTGCTGACGAGCGCCACCTTGCCCTCGACATCGACCACGATCGACGCCGGCCCGATGATGCCGAGCGACTTGAAGATCTTGCGGACCTGCGTGCCGTACGCGAGCGTGCCGCGCCCGACCCCCTCGCTCTCGCGGATCGGATCGAGCTTCTTCGCCTGCCCCTTCGTCCCGTTGATGTACGCGACGATGTAGACGCGATTGGTGTTCTCCTTGAGCGTCACGATGCGGGCGAGGTCATCGACGCACGCGGGGATCTTCGGCGCGCAGAACCAGAACACGGTGACCTTGCCGGTGGCATCGGTGAACGACGGGATGTCGTAGAGCCACGCGAGCTTGGCCGGCCAGCCGGGCGCGCCGTTGACCGCGAGGCTCTCGCCGACCGCGGGCAGGCCGACGCCGCTGGCCTGCGGACCGACCTGCGGCGATGGCGGCGGCGGCGTGGGCTCCGCGGGGCGGTCGGCGGTAGCCGTGGCCACCAGCGAGCCGAGGACGACGACAGCAGACAAGGCGAGTCGTTTCATGGGCGGAAGATAGCGCGAGGGAAACCGCACCGGTTGCGGCGCGGACGGGTCTCGTGCCAAGCCTTGCGACGGTGCGTACGGGATCTCTATTCATCGCCGTCGTCGCCGCGTGCTCGGGCGCGCCGGCGCGGGACCCCGGTCGAGTGCCACCTCCTGCC
>JALZOI010000602.1 GCA_030857245.1 Myxococcota bacterium | reverse complement strand
ATCCAGATCGCCCGCCGGCGAAGACCAGCCGATCACGCCGCCAGCGGGCGTGATCGGTCGACCGTCAGATCACGACGGAAAACGTCCGCCGTTAACACCGGGCTCGCCGAACCCGGAGTGAACGCTTGATGAGGCTGACGATCCACATCTCGCACTGCTTCGAGGCGCGCAGCTCCCTGTGCACAAGGATACAACTCGCGTCCGGTCCCACGAATGAATGAGCGAATGCCCGATGACCTCCTGTCCGCGATCTCGCGCGACGAGCCCGTGGAGATCGAAGACATCCTTGCCCTCGGTGTGCCGCTCGACGCGATCGGGCCTGCCAGGCCTCGGACCGTGCTCTTGTGCGCGGCTGCGGTGGGCCGGACCGAGCTCGTACGCGCTCTCGTCGAGCACGGTGCTTCGATCGATCTTGCAGATGCGCATGGCCTCACGCCCCTCCACGAGGCCGCCGCCCATGGCCACGCGCAAACGGTGAAGGTGCTGGTCGAGCTCGGCGCGAATCTCGAAGCAGAGACGTTCCAGGGGGTGACGGCGCTCATGATCGGGGCAGCCTGGGGGCATGTCGACGTCGCGCGGATCCTGCTCGCAGCCGGGGCAAATAGAGACCATCGCGATCATGCGGGCTCGATAGCGCTGACGATCGCGGAAGAGAAGGACCACCCCGATATTGCAGACTTGTTGAGGTAGTCGCTTGGAGGTCTCGATCCATGTCTCGCACTTCTGCTCCGAACATTCGATCGCCGATGGCGAGGTGACGGGTCGCGCTGCTGACGATGCGCAAGCGATCGTCGCGGCGATGCTCGTGCTGGGCCGGCTCGATGTGCGTGTCGTCCATGGTCCGGTTGCAGAAGCACCAGACAGCACGTTCTGGTTGATCTTCGAACACGACCTCGCGTGGCACCTGACATCGATCGCCGGTCCGGAAACCAGAGCCCTGACGTCGAGGATGATCATCTTGCGTCCGGACCGCGCGCGCGCACGCCAGCTGCTCGAAGAACTCGATGCAGCGGCCGTCGTCGACTACCCCGACGCCGCGAGCTGGCGCGCGCCAGTGACGGGCGGTCTGCTGGTGCGGCCCGATGTCGCGAACAGGCTCGCGGGGTGGAGCGACGTTCGCCACGGGAGTCTCGCTGAGTACCTCGTCGGCTATCTCAGAGCGATGGCCGGCGAGGACCAGTTGCGCGGCGTCGCGCCGGGCACCTTCACGTTTCCGCTGACCGAGACGCTCGGTGGAGGAGCCTATCGAATCGAGCGACTGCTCCAGGGCCAGGGCGCACAGAAGCTGCTGCTCGGTCGCGATCTGGCCACTGGTGATGCGCTCCTCATCGCACTCGACACGATGTCTCGCGTGGATCTTCGGGCGTTTCAGCGTTCGATCGCGTACGAAAGCCCCGGGGTGCTGCAGCTCGATCATGTGGGCATGCTCGACCTGACGGCGCGCGGCGACATCTCGTCGCAAGTGGCGGCGTGGGGACTCGTCGAACGCGCACCCCGCGGAAGCTGGCTTCCCTCGCTGCTCGGCACGTTCGATCCGGAGGTCGTGTTCGAGCCTGAGTCGCGCCAGCTCCCGTCGCACGACCCGCGGACCGCGCTGGTCGATGCGCTCTCGCTGGGACGTGGGGCAGGGAAGATCCTGGCCCGTGCTGCGGAAAAGGGCATCCTGCTGACCCGCGTCCGCCCCGAATATATGTGGGCGCAGCGAGTGAACGGCGTACTCGAGATCACCGGGCTCAGCGCGCGGGGAGATGCGTTCTTCGAGACGTCGAGAACCGACGCCGTGTCGTGGCCCGTGTTCGATCGCTACTACTACGCTCCCGAGGAGCACACCGAAGAGCGGGACGACCGCGCGCTCGTGTTCTCGCTCTCCATCATGATCGCCGAATGGGCAACCGGTCGGTTTCCGTACCAGCGCAAGTACCACGACGTCGGTCCATTGACGGGTGAGCACTTGCCGCTCGCTCTGCCCACGCCGCTCGCGCGGTTGCTCTCGCGGGGCATGCGGCTCGATCGCGATGACCGTCCCGGGCTCGCCGAGTTCCTCGGCCTGCTGTCGGGTTAGGGTCGCGAGGGTGACCGACCGTCCGTACGCATGGGAACGCCGCAGGTGGCTCGTGCCGCCGGATGTGCAGCTGGGTGGCCTGTGCGTCCCGAAGGCCCCTGAAGGTAGTCCCTGGGACTGCGCACCGTGATCGATACCATCTTGATCCAGCGGCCCGAGGGCGCGTTCGATGTCGACGAGATCGGTCGGTACGTGGAGTCGCTGCCGCATACAGCCCGGGATGTCACGGAACCGAATACCTTCATGGTGACCTCCGACGGCGACGAGGAGTTTGACCTTCAGGAGGCCATCGCGGCACGGGCCATGGACACGAGCCGCTTTCCGTTCTCGGTGACGCTCGTCAAGCTACATCCGGCCGCCATCACGATCGCCACGAAAGTGTCGTATCCCGCTGCCGTCCCGACGTTCTTCGGATGGCTCCGTCAGCGCTACCCGCAGTTGCAGATCACGGACGAAGGCTTCAACGACCTAACTCCGTACTGCACGGACAACGACGACTTCCTCTTCGAGTAGCTTCAGGATGCCCGTGCACGAGGTGGAGTCGGTCGACGCAACGCGTGACGTCTCGACTCGCGAACCGATCGAGCGACGGGTCGACGCAGGACGTGCGAGCATCGGAAAGGAGGGTGCCCGGTGAGCTGGAGCTGGAGGGATGATCTCGGACAGGTTCCGACCCGGAACCAGGCCTTGTTGCAGGCGATGATCGGTCGGCGCGTGGTCCGGCTCGTCCATTATCTCGCGGATCCGATCGAGGAGCTGCTGCGGGATTATTCCTATGCTGCGTACAACGTCACGAAGCAGCAGCTCTTCGCGATGTCGGGCGGGCCGGTGGTCTTGACGCTGGACGATGGACGCGAGGTCTGCGTCGCGAACTCGGAGGAGCTCGTCTCCGTCGTCGTGCAACCCGCCGAGAGCTACGAACTGGATGATCCCTATTGGCGCGCCACCATCGACGCCACGGACCCGACGTGCTGCGAGCCGCACATCGCTCATGCGGTCGGGCAGACGATCATTGCCGTGAGGGTCCTGCAGATCGATCTGGCTCCCAGTGATTTCGACTACGTGTTCGAGACCAAGCGAGGTCAGCGCATCATGGCGCCGAAGATCATCGACCGCCCCCGCGAGGTGGCGGTCGTGCTCGGGCTCGAGGACGGCACGCAGCTGGTGTTCTCGCACACGCTCCTCGCGGTGCCGGACAACTTCGCGGTCTCGACCGGTCCGCTCATCGCCGACGTTCCGCTCCGGGAAGTCCTGCTGATCGATGGACATCACGCTCCGCGCGACACCGCGGATGGAGGTGCGAACGTGACGCACGGCCGGAGATATGTCGGCAACTTCGTGGAGCTCGGGTACGACGACGATCCGGGGGCACCGTCCCTGGTCCGCGACCGTGGCAAGCGCGGCCCCGCAAACAAGGCGCAGGTGGTCAGCTACCTGCGAGCCGGGGTGACGATCATCGTCTCGCCCGGAAGGGAGCGGGACCTCTTCGATCCGAGCAAGTCCGCGGGGGGCTCGTCGATCCAGCACGACGGTGAGTACTGCTGGCCGATGACCCTCGCGTACTACGTCGAGGCGTACGATGTGCTGCTCCCACCCGGGTTCGAAGCTCACATGAAGCGCAACGGGTGGTCGGTGCCGAGCACCACCTATGCGCCCTTCGGTCGTGGCACTTGAACATCGACGAGCTCGTCATCCTCATCGACGATGAGATCGACTACGAGGCTTTGCCGACGGAGTTGATCGAGGAAGCCGCCCGCCAGACCGCCGATCCCTTCATCGCGACGTCGGCCCTGGCCGAGCTGTACGCGCGCGACCAGCACGCGGTGCAGGCCGTGTGCGTGGAGATCCTCGGCCGGCCGGATCCCGACCGGCACCTGCGTGCGTTCGCGTTGACCACGCTGTACTCCGTCGACCCCGCCGGGGGCGCCCGGGCGATGGTGACCCTCGCGACGGAAGTCAGCGACGAGACGCTACTCGCTGCGATGATCGATAGTGTCATGTCCGAGCCAGCGCGGTTCGCGGCGTCGCCGGAGCTCGTCGCAGCGTTGTTCGCGCAGGTCCACCGGTCCACCAACGCCGACTTGCTGTCGAACCCCGAGGTCCGTGACTTCGTCGCGCGCTTCGGTGGGCCGCGGAGGTAGGCCCTCTTCGAGCGTGCGCAACCGGCCGGGTGCCATCAGCCCGCACGCCGATGGTGTATGGACGACGACGATGTCGTACCGCGAGAACGACCTGGATCAGCTACTTCGTCGGACGGCGGACCTCGAGGCGCAGCTCGACGAAGCGCGAGCCGAGCGACGCCGGCTCGAGCAGGCGCTCGGCGAGCAGCACGAGGGCCGCTTGGACCTGCGCGCCGGCTGCGCGACCTGCGGCGGAGCCCTCGAACGCCGGACTCCAGGGTGGCTGGAATCGCGGTCTCGGACGGGGTGACATGGTCAAATGGTGGGGAAGGGGTGGCGGCGCGATCGAATGGCTCGTCCGCGCGCACCGCGTCCAGGGAGCGCTCCGCGCCGCGTTCCACTCGTCGCATCGCGGTGGCCGATCAGAACGCGCCGGCGACCACGAGCCCACCACCGCCCGCCGGCTGCACGACCGGTACGACCGTCACGCGGTGTCTGTCTCGCGCGTTGCGCTCGCGCGCGGCGCGGGGCGCGGTCGCGATGTCGAAGACCGCGCCGCCGACGAACGCCGCGAGGCCGGCGTACATCGCGATCCGCCCCGGATCCGCGGCGCAGTCC
>JALZOI010000601.1 GCA_030857245.1 Myxococcota bacterium | reverse complement strand
CCGCAGGCCTACGCCACGCCCGCGCCGCAGTCGTTCGCCGCCCAGCCGGCGCCGGCGTTGCGCCCGCCCCCCGGCATGGCCGGTGGCGCCGCCCTCTATGGTACGGCGACCGCGCCGACGCAGGGCTTCCAGGCTTCGATGGCCGAGCAGGTCGACGAGATCGGTGGCGCCCGCGCCGTCGAGGTCGCCGCCATGCTCGGTGACTCCGTCGTCGGCGTGAAGCACTGCATCGACCCGCGCGGCGGCAAGGTCACCCCGGTGACCTATGCGTTCTTCGCGGTCGCCGCTGCAATGTTCCTGGCGTCGGCGTTCTCGTTCTATCTCGCGGTCGACAACGCGGCCTACAACAAGGGCCGCTACGACTACGAGACCCAGGTCCTCAAGAAGCCTGGCTTCTCGGTCCGTCCCCGCGAGCTCTCGATGGGCTACGACTGGATGGCGATCGGTGGCCTGCTGATCGCGATCGGCGGCGCCACCGCCGGTCTCGCGCGCATGCGCCGCGAGCAGCAGAGCCCGTTCGTTCGCATCGGCACCGCGCCCGGCGTCGAGTTCCCGACCGAGAGCGCGCCCTCGCCGGACTTCGCGATGGTCGCGCCGCACGGCGACGACTTCGCGTTCAACTTCGGCCACGGCATGGAAGGCGAGATGATCGTCGGCGGCCAGTCGACGTCGCTCGCCGAGCTCGCCGCGCAGGGTCGCACCTCGATCTCGCCGATCCCGCCGAACGCGAAGATTCGCGTCCGCGCCGGCAAGACCACGTTCCTGGTCTCCGCGGTCCCGCAGCCGCGCCGCCAGACGGCCGCGATGTTCGCCGCGCTCGAGAGCCGCGTCCTCGCGTACTTCGCCGGCTCGCTCGCCGTCCACCTCGGCTTCTGGGCCATCCTCCAGCAGATCCCCGTCGAGGATGGTGGCGCCAACATCGACCTCGCGTCGCTCGAGGACACCTCGACCCGCACCAACAGCGCGTCGCAGGATGACCCGCCGCCGCCCGAGGAAGAGGACAAGCCGGATGACGGCGCCGAGGAGTCCGGTGGTACCGGCACGGCGATGGCGCTCGACGAAGGCAAGATGGGCAAGAAGGAGTCCGATCGGGCCGAGGGTCAGTACAAGATGAAGAAGGAGCAGGAGAACCCGCAGCTCGCGCGCCAGCAGGCCATCGAGCAGGCGCGGAACGCCGGCATCCTCGGCTCGAGCGCCCTGACCCAGGGTGGCGCGTTCGCATCGCTCACCGGTACCGGCGACATCTCCTCAGGCTTCGACGACGGCAACATCTACGGCGGCCTCCTCGGTAACGAGGCCGGTGAGATGAACGGTGGCTTCGGCTTCGGTCGCTCGGGCTTCGGTCCGGGTGGCGGCGGTACGGGCTGGGGCACCATCGGTACGGGTCGCTACGGCACGATCGGCCACGGCTCGGGCACGGGCTCGGGCTACGGCGTCGGTGGTGGTCGCGGTGGTATGCGCGGTCGCAGCTCGTCGGTGCCGACCGTCTCGATCGGTCAGCCAAACGCGCAGGGTGACCTCGATAAGGCGATCATCCGTCGCTACATCAAGCGCAACATCCAGAAGATCCAGTACTGCTACGAGAAGGAGCTGCTCGCGAAGACGAACCTCTCCGGTACGGTCTCGACGCAGTTCTTCATCACGCCGAATGGCAACGTCGCGTCGTCGACGGGTTCGGGTGTCGACCCCGAGGTCGCGAACTGCGTCGCGAACGTCATCAAGGGGATCGAGTTCCCGAAGCCCAAGGGTGGCGGCGGCGTGCAGGTGAACTATCCGTTCACGTTCCGCCCGGCTGGTTCGTAAACCCGCGGACGGTTGCTGACGACGGAGTCATCCGTCGGAACCGCCCCAGCTTCACCGCTGGGGCGTTTCGCGTTTCGGGCGATTCTCCGACGACCACCGAGCCGCGCAGGACGTCCGACGCGCGGACGGTCGTGACAAGGAAAGCCATTGAATCACTTGAGACGGCTTCCGAAGCGTTCTACCGTTCCGCCATGAAGCTCGTCGCATTGGTGGCGCTCACGCTGCTCGCTGGCTGCCCCAACAAGGATCGGAACGAGTCGGTGAAGGCGTCCAACGATGGGACGAAGGCGTACGGCCAGAAGCAGTTCGAGACCGCGATCGAGCGCTACCAGAAGGCGGTCGACAAGTGGTCGGAGAACCACGTCGCCTGGTACGGCCTCGCCGGCGCGCACATCGGCAAGAAGGACTGGAAGGCCGCCGCGGATGCGATGGAGAAGGCCGTCCAGGTGAAGGACGACGAGGCCATGTATCACATGGTCTACGGCTACACGCTGTACGAGAAGGCGATCCACCAGGCGCGTGAAGACCAGGCGCGCCGCGAGAACAAGAAGCCGGAGGAGGTCCAGCCGGATCTCACGAACATCAACTTCGAGAAGGCGAGCCAGCACCTCCAGCAGGCGATCAAGATCAACCCGGAGCTGTGGCGCGCGCACTACTACATCGGTCGCATCAGCCGCGACGGCGGGAAGTCGAAGGAAGCGGCCGAGGCGTTCACGAAGGCGCTGCAGTCGGCGCCGGTCGATCCCGGTCCGTGGGTGGCACTCGGCGAGCTCTACCGGACGTGGGACTACACCGATCAGGCGATCGCGGTGGGCGAGCAGGGCGTGCTCGCCGTGCCGGGCGACAACGAGAAGAGCGACATCTGGTACGTGGTCGGCATGGGCTACGACGACAAGGGTCTCTACGACAAGTCGATCGACGCGTTCACCAAGGCGCTCGAGAGCCGCACCGATAACCACAAGGCGAAGTTCCAGCGCGGTCAGGCCTTCTTCCGGAAGGGCGACTACACGAAGGCGAAGAAGGACCTCGAGGAGTTCGCGAAGTCGGGCGGCTCGTCGGTCGAGTTCGCGAAGCAGCAGGCCTCGAAGATGCTGATGGACATCGCAGCGAAGTCGTCGGGTGGATCGGCGCCGACCGAGCGGATGTCTCCGGAAGATCTCGTCAAGAAGGGCAAGGCGAGCTGACCGAGGTCAGCTCTCGCTAACGGTCGCCAAGCGCACGCAAGGGCGCCAACGGATCGATCAAGGAGGGGCATGCCCCTCCTTTTTTTTCGATCTTGGCGCCCTCGGCGCCCTCGGCGCCCCGGCTCCGCCCGGCCCGGGCCAACTTCGATAACCGCTTATCGTGTGTGCGGAGGCGTTCACTAGGGGTTTCTCTCGACGAGAAAGCCACGAATCTTGCTCCCGGTTTTGATCACCGGAGCGTCGTGAACCGTTATGCTGTTCAGGCTGCCTGGAGTCTGTCTCCCAGCAGTCTCGGGGGAGAAACGGCGCGCCCAAAAGAACGGGGCGTCCGCTTCACCACGCGAGTTTCTGCCCGTGATAAAAGATTCCTAGTTAGCACGGGGTTTTCTTCGTGTTTGCGGGAGGATAGACCGCAGATGGATACGCGTACGCTGCTTCGGGAACGCCTGCGCCGGTCTCGCGACTGGTCGATCGCAATCGATGAGCTCGAGAAGGAACTGGAGGCTTCGGGAACGAAGCCTGAACAGTCCGAGCGTCTGTTCGAGCTCGCTGCTCTTGTCGAGGACGTGATCCCCGAGCGCGAACGTGCGCTCGGTCTGTATCAACGTGCTTGGAAGCTGCACCCCGACAACCTCAAGGCGCTCTCGCGAGCCCGCGAGGTCTACGGCGAGATCGGCCGCTTCGAGATGGTCGCCAAGCTCGGCGAGATGGAGCTGCGCAGCCCGCATGCTCCGTTGAACCTCGGACAGATCGTCGGCGAGGCGATGCTGGACAGCGGCCAGAAGGACAAGGCCAAGCCGATCCTCGAGCGCGCTCTCGAGCGCACGCCCGACTCGGTCCGCGTCCAGGACGCGCTGCTCGCGCTCGAATATGATCCCGAGTTCTGGACGGACGTCGTCGACGACGTCTCCGACAAGGCGGATCAGTTCGACGACACGATGGCGATCCGCATGCTCGTGCGCGCGGCGCGTATCCTGCGCCTCGAGTCGCCGGACGATCCGCGCCTCGAGGAGCTCGCGAAGCGAATCCTCGCGAAGGACATCGACGAGCCGAGCGCGAACTTCATCTACGAGACGGTGCTCGCCGCTGGCAATCGGTGGGAGGAGCTCGAGAGCCACCATCGCCGCCGCGCGGACCGCGCGCCCGATCACACCGCGAAGGTCGAGGCTCTGCGAACGTTCGGCCTCGAGTGGGTCCAGCGGTTCAAGGATCGCGATCGCGGCGCGAAGTTCTTCGACGCGGCCATCAAGGCGACGGCGTCGAACGGCGCGACGATGAAGTCGGTGGTCGCGGCGTTCACGTTGCTCCGTCAGGTGCAGGGCGAGCGCGGCGAGTGGGCGGAGTTGCTCGACATCGCCGAGGCCGTCCTCGAGCGCGTCGATGGCTTCCACGGGGAAGATCGGCTCTACGTCGCCATCCAGGGCGGCCAGATCGCGTTCGACAAGCTGAACGACATCGCGCGCGCGCGGAAGTTCTTCGCGATCGCGGCGAGCATCGAATCGCAGAATCCGAGCGTGCAAGACTTCGTCGACGCGGTGGGCCTCGACGAGGCGCCGGTCGCCGCGGGCTCGATGCCCGGCATGCAGGCGGCGAAGGAGCCGCAGGACGAGAGCGACACCGCCACGGCGGAGAGCACGCAGAAGCTCACGAAGGCCGAGCGCAAGGCGCAGGCGAAGGCCGATGCCGAGGCGAAGGCCCGCGCGGATGCCGACGCCCAGGAGCAAGCGGCCACGGCGAAGGCCGATGCCGACGCTCGCGCGAACGCAGCTGCGGCAGCGGCCGCCGCCGAGATCATGCCGGCCGCCGCGAGCACGCCGCCGACC
>JALZOI010000600.1 GCA_030857245.1 Myxococcota bacterium | reverse complement strand
CAGATCGTCAAGGACCTCGCCGGCGACTGGGTGTCGGGGTTGCTCGGCGACTCGCTCGGCAAGATCACGGGCTTCGACGTGCTGCGGATCGAGATCGGCTTCGGCTCGATCGGCTTCCACGTCGAGAAGAAGATCCTCGAGAACATGCGCTTGCTCGGCGACACCGAGCAGACGATCCGCGGCAGCACCGTCAACGCGCGCGCCGAGATCAACACGCCGTTCCGTCCGCTCGGGGCCGGCGACGCCGTGCGCTTCCAGGGCGGTTACCTCAACAAGAACTTCAACGACCCGGCCGAGCAGGATATCGAGGACTGGAGCCTCAAGCTCGTCTACCGCTTCTTCCTCTTCACGCCGTGACTCTCTCCGTGACCGCCTCGTCGCTGCTGCGCGCCCTCGTGGTCGCGCTCACCCTCGTGGCGGTGGTGCGCCCGGCGAACGCCCAGCTGCCCGAGCCGCAGACCCGCAGCCCCGCGCCGACCGACGCGGGCGACGCCGCCGACGCTGAGGTCGACGACATCGAGCTGGCGGCCGCGAACTTCGATCCCGCGACGTGCGATCGCCCCGCCCCCGCCGTCGCCCCGGCCACCGCGATGACCGCGCCGGTGACCTGGCGGGACTTCGATCTCGCCGGCACGTTCGTCGATCCGGTGAGCACGGTGCACGCCCTGCTCTCGCCCACCATGAATCGTCACCGCGCGCTGACCACCGATGCGCGCGAGGAGATCCGGAAGTCGGCCGCCGCCTTCGGGTACCACCTCGTCGGCCTCGGCACGCGCGAGACGCCATCCGGCACGATCGCGATCGTTCACCTCGCGCCCCTGCCGATGGTGCGCAGCGTCGACGTCGGCATCAACATCCGGTTCACGCAGTCGCTCAACGCGCGCCTGCTCGATGACGAGGTGCGCCGCCGCATGCGCACGCGCGTCGGGGCGTACCTGCCGTGGCAGCCGACCGAGCGCGCCTGCGAGGTCTACCGCGAGAAGCAGCGGATCGAGGACTTCCTCAGCGACGAGGGCTACTTCGACGCGCGCGCCACGCTCGTGCAGAAGAAGTCGGGCGTCGGCATCACGCTGCGCGTGCGGGTCCGGCTCGGGCAGCCCTACAGCACCGACGTCGATCGCATCGTGATCCCTGATGCGGAGACCCTCGCCGTGACCGCGGAGGAGATCCGCACCAAGTTCGAGCACCGCGGATCGTGCCTGATCGGGCAGTACGTCTGCATCGGCGATCCGCGGTTCACGCGCGCGCAGCACCAGCTCGATGTCCAGAAGGTCGTCACGCTGTTTCACGATCGTGGCTATCCCGCGGTCCGCGTGCGCAGCGACTTTCGCCCCGAGCAGTCGATCGATCGCCGCACCAAGACGGTGCGCTTCACGATCCAGATCGATCAGCGGAGGCGGCTCGACGTCGTGTTCGAGGGCCACAACCGATCGGTCAGCGAGGAGCAGCTCCAGAAGCAGCTCACGTTCGACGAGGCGGCGAGTACCGACGACGTCGAAGCCACGGAGTCGGCACGCACGATCGCCAGCTACCTGCAGTCGCGCGGCTACTTCGATGCGCGGGTGACCTGGACGCGCGAGCGGTTCCCGGTGTTCGACCGCCTGATCTTCCGGATCGAGCAGGGCGGCACGCGGACGGTGCGCGAGGTCGAGATCGTCGGCAACCGCGTGATCGGCGACGGCGAGCTCGGCGCCGCGATCGGGACCAAGCCGTCGCGGCTATCCCGGACGCTGTTCGGCGCGAGCACCGCGGCCACCTCGACGCTGCTCGCCACCGATGTCGATCGCCTCGTCGAGCTGTATCACCGGCGCGGCTACCGCGATGCCCGGGTCCGGGTCAGCGCGAGCACCGATCCGATCGGCCACGACAGCGCCGCGCTGACCGCCGCCCTGGTCTCCGCGCACCGCGGCGAGGGCCTCCACGTCCGGTTCTCGATCGACGAGGGCCAGCCGACGCTGCTCACCCAGGTCCACGTCGCGATCGGCGACGGCGGCGACGCGATCGACAGCGAGGAGGAGCGCGTCCTGTGCGACCAGGTGCTGCGCGATCTCGCCGAGCTCTACAAGCACCCGCCACTCGCGCGCCCGGTGACCAGCGAGCGCTGCATCGGGATCGCGACGAACCTGCCGTTCCAGGAGGACGAGGCCGCCGAGACCGGCGACCGCCTCAAGGACCGGATGTTCAACCGCGGCCGCGCGCGCACCGAGGTCACGTACGAGCTCGCGGCGATCGGCCCGCGCCGGATCGCGGCGAAGTACCGCCTCGAGGGCCTGCAGGAGCTCAGGATCGGCAAGGTCGTGATCCGCGGCAACTTCCGCACGCGCGACTCGATCATCACCGGCGAGCTCCGGCTGCGCGAGGGCCAGCCGCTGTCGTCCGATGCCCTCGCCGAGGGCGCGCGCCGGCTGCGCAACACCGGGCTGTTCGACTCCGTGAACATCTCGATGCCCGATCTCGAGACCACGAGCGCGGGCAGCGTCAACGCCGTCATCGAGGTCACCGAGCGGTACGACCAGGGCCTCGTGGAGCTCGGCTTCGAGGCCGGCTACTCGAGCTTCAACGGGACGTTCCTCAAGCTGATCCCGTCGATGAAGAACCTGTTCGGGGTGGGCATCTCGCTCGACCTGACCGGCACGATCGGCTTCGACTTCGGCGAGCTCCTCGACGACGGCCAGCTCGAGCTGCGGCAGCTCGCTGCGGAGTCAACGCTGCGCATCCCCCAGTGGCTGTCGCGGCGGGTCTCGCCGATCGAGTTCCAGACCGAGCTCTCCGCGTTTCACCGCCGCCAGGAGACGCCGCGGTTCGGACTGCTCCGCACGACCGGCGCCACGCTCGCGCTGTCGCGGACCTGGGACTGGCCGCGGGTTGGCACGCGCCCGGCCCACGCGATGACGATCGGTGCGCACTACGACTACCGCAGCCGCGAGCGCAACGTCGACGCGCTGCGCCCGGTCGGCGCCGACGACGACGACTCGCAGGTCCCGATCACGACCGTCACCGGCTCGGTCGGCCTGACGTTCGAGTGGGAGCAGCGCACCGATCGCCGCGGCGCGCTGTCGCCGCTCGCGCCCGAGTCCGGCTACCGGTTCGACGCGCAGGTCTCGTTCGCGAGCCCGTACCTGCTCGGCCAGGACACCTTCATCAAGGCCTCGGTCGCCGGCTCCAAGTACTGGCCGCTCACGGATCAGCTCGTCCTCCGCGGTGACCTTCGCTACGACCAGGGGTTCCCGCTCGGCGGCGCGGCCCTGCTCCCCGAGGTCGAGCGCTTCTTCGCCGGCGGCGACGCCACCGTGCGCGGCTACGACGACGAGCGCCTCGCCACCGAGGTCGTCCAGGTCGGCGTGCCGCCGCTCGAGAACGTCGAGCAGATCCGGATCCTGCCGTCGGGTGGCAACATCCGCGCGCTCGGCAGCCTCGACGCCCAGGTGCGGATCTACAAGGTGCTCGCGAGCGCGCTGTTCTTCGACGTCGGCATGATCAAGAACCAGTGGAGCGCCGTGACGCTCGACGACATCCGGCCGTCGGTCGGCATGGCCCTCGTCCGCCTCGTCACGCCGTTCGGCGCCTTCGCCTTCGAGCGCGCGATCCCGCTGCGCCCGCGCCTCGGCGACGACCCTCGCGGCCGCTGGCACATCAGCTTCGCGGCGCGCGCGCAGTTCTGAGGGCCGGAGGGACCGCGAACCGGATCGGGATCGGGCGAGGGATCGGGCGCGGATCGGGATCGGGATTCGGATTAGGATTCGGGCTCGGGCTCGGTTTCGGCCGCGGTTTCGGATTCGGGCTCGGCTTCGGCTTCGGCTTCGGCTTCGGGCTCGGTTTCGGTTTCGGGCTCGGCTTCGGGCTCGGTTTCGGCTTCGCTCTCGGTCTCGGTATCGGACTCGGACTCGGACTCGGACTCGGATCCGGGGTCGGGCCCTGGGGCCGAGGCTGGGGCTCAGCCGACGGAGAGTCGGTAGGTCATCGCGCGGACGCGGTCGAGCAGAGCCACGGCGTCGGCGAGCTCGGCGGCGTGGACGTACGCGAGGGCGAGGCTGATATCGAGGCAGCCGCCGACCTCGGCGGCGCTGCCGAGGGCGACCTTGAACAGGTGCTGGCGGTCCCGACCGACCCGGCGATTCGCCTCGGTGATGTTCTGCGTGATGCTCTGCGCGGCTCTCCGCAGTTGCCTTGCGAGGTCCGGATCGATCCTCGCGAGCTTCTTGAGGGTGCTGGCGAGGGCGCGCAACAGGTCCAGTGATCGGTCATAAGCGTCGAATGCCATGGTGAGTCTCCTCTGCGTGTTCCCCCACGAACAGCGAGAGGACCGTGACGAGCGCTGCGAACCGAGGTGCGCGGTCTCCACCACCCGTCGTGCGCTCGGCGCGTGTCCTCTCGCGGTGGGGGCACACACGCAGAGGAGGCCACCATGGCGATCGACGGCGTGGCCGGGCTGGACCGCGGGCACCGGGCCGGGCTGGAGCTCGCGGCGACGATCCGGAATCTCGCGCAGCTCGCGTGATGGCGCGCGCGCCGCATCGCGCAGCTTCGCCGAGGCGGGTGGTGGCGAGACCGGCGCACTGGCGAGCTCGCGGCGCTGATCGGCAGTGCCGCGATCGAGCGCGTGGCAGCGACTGATCGCGGCGCGATCGTGAGGGCCTCGCGGAGTGGATCTGCGAGATCGGGCTCGGGCTCGGGCTCGGGCTCGGGCTCGGGCTCGGGCTCGGATTCGGGCTCGGGCTCGGGCTCGGGCTCGGATTCGGTCTCGGTCTCGGTCTCGGTCTCGGATTCGTTCCCGTCGGTGCTTCCCAACCGCATTGGGTTGACGGCGGGGGTCTCCCTGCGCAAGATGCCG